>CAJOMK010000006.1 GCA_905235495.1 uncultured Methanobrevibacter sp. | reverse complement strand
CATTTCTAATACAATGTTCCAGGTGACCTTCCACTATAATATGACCTACTTTGTGCATAGCGGATTTAGTAGCATTTACTTGCATTAAAATGTTTTCACAAGGAATATCCTCTTCAATCATACGATCAATAGCGTTTAACTGTCCGATAATTTTATTAATTCTCCTGTGAAGATTATCTAAATCCATACATTGTTTCATTGTAACACCTTAAAAATTTTTTTGAAATTTATTAATATACCCATTTGGGTATATCTATATTAATGTTGAACTTTCTAGTATATAAAGATTATGGAATATTGGAAAAATCCATGAAAATTTTAAAAAAAAATAGCGGAAAAATATAAAAAATAATAGATTAAAAAATTAAAAAAAAAAAAAAAAAAAAAAAATAACTGAAAATATAAAAAATAGTTGATTAAAAAAAAACTGAAAAAATAAAAAAAAGAAAAAATAAATTAATTAGAAAATTAATTTATTATAACTGACCAAATTGTCTTAATTTCTCTGGGAAATATGTGTCTACTACATATTCAAGACCATATTTAGAGAAAGATTGCTGTTCTGCTTTTTTACCAATCTTAAGCATTTTCTTAATCTCGGTTTGCCAGAACTCAGTTTGATACCTTGGGTCTTTTGAAAGCTCTTTCAATCTTAATACATCAATATCTTTCAATGGATCAGTTGGAAGATCATATTCAATGATATCTGATGCAGTTACTCCTAAGAATTTAGCATCAGGAGTAGCCAAATCATGATTTACGTGAGCTAACTTTGCACTTCCGGAAATAATTACCTGTCCGATGTGGAATCCCCAAGGGTCTCCGTCGTTACAGATGTATACTGGAAGGCCTAATTCTTCATTAACCCTTTTAATGAATCTCCTTGTAGCACGAGCAGCTTGACCTTTAAGACCGACAATCAAACAGTTGAATCTGTTATGAGCATCTTCCTGCACCAACCTATGGAACATTCCCATGGTTTCCACTGCAAGTACGAAGTCTGCACCACAATCCAACAATTCAACTTGGTCAATAGTTGGTGAAATAGTATAACCGGATTTACCTGCTCTTGCAGCATTGATTTCAAAATCACCGTCAAGAAGGGTAATGTCACCATATACTGATGCACCATCTTCTTCAGGCATTAATCCTAAATCTTCACGGGTAGCACCTAATGCAACTTCCAAGTCCTCACCAACAATGTTGGATTCCTGTTGTGTATTGAATTCAATACCCCAACCTTCAGAGATATAATACATTTCCCTGATTGTAGCGGTTTTATCTCTTAATACCAAATCCTTACAGAAATTAGCAACATAAACCATTTGTCCTAATTTTCTGATTTGCTTTACATTTCCAAGAGACCTTTTACCAAATCTGTCTCCAAGAATATAATAACATTTATCTGGATCATAAACAATATTTCCAGTACCTCTTGAAGGAATTCTTAATGTAGGCACCTTTTCCTTTTCAACGTCCTCTATGATTTCTTGACCAAAAGCCTTGAGTTTATTGAAAGTGTATTGTCTTCTTTGCTCCTTATGAGTATGTTTATGTTTAGTTTCATCAGCCATCTAATCATTCCTCCTGGTCCTCTGATTCAAATAATGTAGATTGTTCACTTTTTTTAGATTTTTGTTTTCTAGGTGTTTCATCATCTAAAAATGCTTCATCCAAATCTGATTCTTGGATTCTGTCCTTACGACTTGAATGTTCCTTATCCACAACATGACCGAATTCGTCAAGTTCTTCAAGCAAGGAATCTACGTAATCTTCCTCTTCTTCCTCTTCTTCTACTTTTTCTCCCATCAATTCTGCCAATGCTCTTCTTGTTACTTTAGCAAGAACTGGTTTGTAATCAGGAACACCAGTTTCAGCAAGTGCTGCTGCCTCTTCAATGATAACAGGAACATAGTCTTCAAATATTTTAGATCTCATTGCTTTTTCCTTTTCAGCCTTTTTAAATCTAATATGTCTTTGAAGTTTTCTTGCTATTTTCATGGTAGCCTGTCTGATTTCATGAACAATCTCAGGTTCTGGAGCAATACTTTGCTTACCAGTGGATAAATAAGGAACTTGAGTGGAAATAATGTTTACAAATAAGGTAAGTGGAGTGTTTTCAAAATCTCTAAGACCATATCTTCTCCAATCGATGGATTTCAATGCTTCAGTAATTGCACAGCTTCCCGCATCAAAGGTTAATGGAACCCTATTAGCAAATCTTAAGATTTCAGATTTTCTTTGCTCGTTTACAATTCTACCTGCATCTCCACCGTAAGCCATACCTGCTTCCACAATAAATGCTACACCACCTTTATAGGTAACAGGACTTCTTGTGATTGTGGTTATGAACTCAGGTTTCAAGATTAATTTCATACCTTTTTCAATCTGTTCTTCGCCAATCGGAATAAGCCCAGAGGTAGGTGGAGCCATAAATTTCATTTTTTCAAATGCTTCAACCATAGCTTCTGCTTCCGTCCAAGTCATGCTTTTTGGACGTTTTTTCATGTCAATTCCAGTAAGCTCTTCAAGCTCTTTGATTTTCTTGGATGACATTCTTGACAAATTGCTTGTCAACATACTTTTGAAGTTTCTCTTATCGGTGGTTTTAGCAATGTGAGTAATATCGTCTAACTCCTTTAGGGTGAGGCAATACTTCTTTAGGCAATACTGGAACAACTTCAGCAGCTCTTTTAAAGATGTATTTGTGTCCTTTAGGATCTCTAAAAGTAATCTTTGTGTGTGGGTTAGCAATCATGGTTCTACGAATGTACTCAAATGCACCTTGTTCTGCCAAGGAGTAGGATACCTCTTTAAAATGAAGTTGAATACAAACACCAGTACTTTCTGGAGTGAAATGTTCAGTTTTGATGACATCTCCGACATTGTTTTTTACATCCATCTTAAATTCCATTTTGACTCCTTTAAGTTCACCATCTTCTTTCCAACCGGAAATCACATGGGTGGACTCACCAGTAGTCATTTGAGATAGAAGCACACAACCACTACAACCTAAACCTTGTTGCCCTCTTGATTGAATATTTCTAAATTTGGAACCTGCAAACATCTGACAGTATACTTGAGTTACAAATTCCTCAGGAATACCGGGACCATTATCAGAATGTCTTAAAAGATAATGTTCCTTTCCAAGTTGCTTTAAATCAATTCTGATTTCTGGTAATATACCTGCTTCCTCAGCTGCATCAAAACTGTTTGTAATCAATTCGTGGAAAACAATAGTTAAAGATCGGATTTTACCAGAAAATCCTAACATCTGTTTATTTTTTCTAAAGAACTCTGATGGAGTTAATTGGTCAAAATTCTCAAAGAGTTCTTGTGCTTGTTGAGACAAATAAAACCTCCTTCACATAGTTTTTAATTAATTTAATTAATTAAAATAATCAACTGCAATAAATCATCTAAGAAATAATTTATTGAAATCTAATTTAAAAAAATTCCTATAAAAATTCAATTCCCATTAAATATATCTAATCAAAAAATTTCTAAATGACAATGTATCAATAAAATTTTGTAAATTTAATAAAAATCATAAGTTTTGATAAAAATTTTATTAAAATTAAACAAAAAATATTTTTATGGAAAATTTTTATATAAAAATGAAAAAATTACTACAATTTTAGACAAAATAACAACAACATCATTTTTACAAAAATGTGTCAAAACTATAGTAAATATATCACTATATATACATATGTACTTGAAAGTATATAAAAGTTTTTAATCCCTATAAAAAATTTTGATAAAAAATATATCACATTGCCTAAAAATTTAAGCAAAATATAATTAAATTATACACCACTAAAAAACATCATTAAAAAATATCATACCATACATATATCTTTAATGAAAAATAACAATTAATTAAGAAATGATTCGAAACAATAAAAACAATATCAATTTGTAAAAAATTTTTAATAAGAAAATAGTTATCAAGAAAAAATCAAGAATAAAAAAAAAAAAAAGTGGAAAAATAAAAAATAAAAATAAACATAAGAAAAATTAAATAAAAAATAAAAAATTAATTGAAGATATTAAAAAACGAAAATATTAAGAAATAATGAAAATGGTAAAAGAAAAATTCTAATCCAAGTCATCACGGAATTGAATTTCATCTCTTTCTATTCCGACAACTTCTTTGAATTCTTTTATTTTACGTTCATTTTTCTTATTTTCTAAAAATGCATAGACGGATTTATGTCTTGATCCGTTAAGAATCATTTCAACTGCTTCCTTAGCGACCATTACATTTTGTAGTTCACCAATGAAGGAAACGGTTTTACCATAAATAGCCATATCCACTTCAGCCATATCAACAATTATTTCTCTGGTTTTTCCATCTTTTCCAATGATTCTTCCTTTATATCTTGCCATTGCCTTTTTGGATTTTCCAACATATAAAGACAATTTGATTATTTCTAAATAAGTATCATCTTTATTTAATTTTAATGCTACACGAGGATTGAAACCACGTGCAATAGCTTTTACAATATGATTTGCTTTCCATACACCAAGAGGATCTTCCATATTTTCATTAGGATAAATAGCTACGGTACATTCCTCACTATCAATATCTAAATGAGTATTAGTAGCATTTTCAATTAATTGTTTGGTTTCTCCTTTTGTTCCAATTAAAGCACCCACTCTATCTGCAGGAACTCTAAGATAATCAGTTTCCGGCAATTTATTCACCTCTTTGATTTATTTTATAAATTTCAGAATTATATATTAAATATTTAAATTAAATTTAATAAATATTTTGTTAAAATTTAAAAACACTCCTATGGAAACCATATTGGAACTATAAAAATATTTATTTAAGATATATAAAAAATAGATTTCCTAAGAGCATTTGAAAACTAATATTTTTAAAAAATTCTATCTGAGAATTGTCTATTGATAAAATTCTATTAAAATTCTATATTAAATCCCATATAAAATTTTACTATAATTACTCTCTTATTAAACGATTGGTCAGGTCTTCTATTGAAGTGTCAACACCCATCTTGGAAAATTCAAAGCTAATATTTTTTATATCCCTCTCAAGGAGTTCATTAGCAATTATATGATCCCTTACAACAGATTGGGAAACATCAATAATCACAGGTTTCTCATCATAATTCAAAATATTGTAAGTTGACAAGTCACCATGAATCAGATTAGCTTTGTTTATGAATTTATCCATTTGGTCAACTAATTTTTCATAGAAGTCATTTGGGTCTTGAGGAGGCAGATTCTTAACTGTTGGTGCAGGGTTTCCATCTTCATCTCCAATGAATTCAATTATCAAAACATTGCTTAAGCTTGTAATTGCTTCTGGAACATATGCTCCTGCATCCTTAAGTCGTGTCAAATTCCTAAATTCCTTATTAACCCAATTATTAATGAGTTGTCTTTTATTGCTTAATCTAACATTAAAACGAGGGTCACCAGCAATATAATATTGCATTTTCTTAAAGTCTGAGGTTGCTATCCTATAAATCTTAACAGCAACTATGGAACCATCATCCTCAATTCCCTTCAATACATTAGCTTCCTTACCTGTACTTATAGCCCCATTCAATACATCCAAATGACCTTGATTAGCTAATTTATAAAGTACCTGCAATGTTGCCTTGTCAAAGATTTCGCTGGATACCTTCCTATCATCAGAATCTTTTATTCTTTTTTGTGAAATCAATTTTTGAACTTCTGCATCAGCTTTTGCAACTCTTGGATTTTCAACAATACCTTCTCCATCAGATTCAACATCCATAGAATCATCATTCAATAAATCATCTTCCAATAAATCATTTTCCAATTGATCAATATCTGATGAATCATCTTCAATAAGTTCCACATCAGCATCAGTTAGTTTTGAATCCTTTTCCATAAAAACACCGTTTTAAAATTAGAATTTAACTAAAAAAAGTTTCAAGAATTAAAGTATAAAAAAAGTAAAATAGAATAAGAAAGTAAAGGTAAATGTTTATTATAGCTTTTCATTAAAAATTTTTTTATTATGAAAACTTTTTATTATAAAAATTTTTTATTATAAAAGTTTTTTATTATAAATTTATATTGAATAAAAAATAAAAAAAAGTAAATCCAATGATTTACCTAATTTACATAGTCAAATAACCTTTTCTTTCAAGCCAATTGGATTCAGTTCTTGTGTATCTCCAAATTACATCTGCTTTTTCATCAGATTGGAAATCCCAAGGTTTTACAAGAACTACATCGCCTTCACGTATCCAAATTCTTTTTTTCATTTTACCTGGAATACGTGTCATTCTAATATTACCATCAGCACATCTAACTTTAATTTTTCCATGTCCCATAATTTGTTCTACTACTCCAGGTATCTCCCCTTTTTTTGGAGTACGAACTCTTCTATATTCTTGTTGTTGATTATTTTGCGGTTTACTCAAAAATTCACTTCCTATGCATTCTCCAAAATTATAATAATACACCAATTTGAAATAATTAATAAATTAATATCAGTATTAAACAATTAGAATAAATATTATTAAATTTCATATTATTCATTAAAAAATAAAAAATATTGTTTAAAACAAAGTAAATAATTTATTATTATATATTATATATTTCTTAATATAAATACTAACAAGATAATTTATAAAGATTTCTATTTTTTAAAAAAATTTTACAAAAATACATAATATTACAAAAATACATAATATAAAATATATAAAATTACAAATAGTAAAATATACTAATTTACATTAAATATTTAACTAAAATTTATAAGGTTGTACAATGGGTGTAGAATTTTTAAAAATCAAAGAAGTGGAAGAAGCAAAGGAAATCATTAATGAAAAATTTGATGAACTCTATACTCCACAATCTGAAATAATAGACATTTCACAGAGCAACAATAGAATCACATTTAGTAAAATTGAAAGTAAAATTGATTTTCCACCATTTAACAGGTCATTGAAAGATGGATTTGCAATTAAAGCTGAAGACAGTTATGGTGTAAATGAAGAAAACCCTAAAAAGCTTAAGGTCATTGACTTTTTAGAAGCGGGCTCATTTACAGACAAGACTGTGGAACTTGGAAAATCTGTGGAAATAAGCACTGGAGCACCTATTCCAAATGGTGCTAATGCTGTTGTCATGGTAGAATTCTGCAATAAGGCAGAAGATAACGATGAACTTGAAGAAGATGAAATTGAGATATTGACAAGCGTCACTCCTACTCAAGACATTGGACAAAAGGGATTTGATGTGAAGGAAGGCCAAACAATACTTGAAGAAAACATCTTCCTTAACCCTCCTAAAATAGGAGTGATAGCTGCTCAAGGAATAGATACCGTTGAAGTCTATAAAAAGCCTAAAGTAGGAATCATTTCAACTGGAAACGAATTGTTGACCAATCAGGAAGAGTTGAAACCTGGAAAGATTTATGATGTAAATAGTGAAATGATAAAGGCATCAACAGACAATTGTGGTGCAGAAGGAAAATGCTTAGGTATTGTAAAAGATGTCTATGACGACTTGAAAACCAAGATTCAAGAATCATTAAAAGAATGTGACATTCTCTTATGTTCAGGAGGAACATCTGCAGGTGTTGGGGACAACATCAGACATATTTTAGATGAACTTGGAGAAGTTTATATTCATGGAATCACTGTACAGCCTGGAAAGCCAACCATTCTTGGAGTTGTTGATGGAAAAATAGTCATCGGACTTCCTGGAAATCCAGTTTCTGCAATTGTAATCTTCAATGTATTCGTTGCACCTGCAATCAAAAAATTAGCGGGATTTAAAGAGGAAGTAGAATCCAAAACAATTAAAGGAACTTTAGCAAGAAGAATCCATTCTCCAATTGGAAGAATGCAATATCAATTGGTTAGAGTTGAAGACTATACTGTTTATCCAATATTCAAAGACTCTGGAGCAATATTCTCACTTGCAAGTGCTACAGGATATACAAAAGTTTCTAAACAGACCGAATTGCTTGAAGAAGGTGAAGAGGTAGAGGTTATTTTGTTTAACTAAGCCTATTTAAAACAATCCCATTGTTAATGATAATAAAAATAACTATAATAAAAAATTTAAATAGTTAAAAAAGATATTATTTAATTTAGGTGTAAACATGGAAATCAATGAAAAAACAATTGAAGACCAAAAAGTTGCGATTATGAATTATAAAGGATCACTGAATGATATGGAAGTTTTAATCAGTAAATTAAGCGGTTGGTTAGAAGTTGAGGAAATTGAAAGCACAGGAAAATTATTTGCAATATTCTACAATAACCCCAGAACTGTAAAGGAAAATGAAGTTGTCTATGATGTTGGAATTCCTATCAGCCCAGAATTAAACCCTGATGAAACTGAAGAAATAAGAATAGTGACCCTTATTGAACACACAGTATTATCAGGTATCCATAATGGAAGCATGGACAATATTCAAGAAACCTACAATACAATGGCTGAATACTCCATTGAAAACAAATATGACATTATCGGATCACCTAAGGAAATTTATATTAAAAACAAATATGAAGTAGAAGATGAAAATGATATGATAACTGAAATCCAATTGCCAGTTATCAAAATGGGATAATCTTATCCCTCCATTAATTTCATAGAAATAATTATTATTTCATCTATAAAAGGAGGTGGAATTATGGCAAAAGAAGATTCTAAAAATAAAAAGAAATTATCTAAAAAAGAAAAAGAGAAAAAACTTAATGAAGAAGTAGATAAGATAATAGAAAAAAACTTTGCAGACTTTTCATCCCAAGATGAGTTTGAAAATTTCATTCAAGATGCTTTTGACTTGAAAACATCCAAATTTAACAAGAATCTGAAACAGAAAGAAAAGGAAATAAATAAAAAAGTCTCAAATGCATATAAGACAGACACTAAAAGGATAGATAGAAAAATCAAAGAATTAGATAAAAAAATTAATGAAAGATTTAAATATATTGTATAAAAAGAGATAAATAGTTAAAAGAGATAAAATAGTATATAAAAAACTAATGAAAAATCAATTATTGATAAAAAAAATAAATTAATTTTTTGATGGGATTAATTACCCACCACTCTTACATTATGTAAAAGCAATTTAGGAACAATGAAAGACCCTCTTTGCTTTACCTCATCACCTACAGCTATAACATCGCCAAGCAAATCATAGATATTACCAGATATCATAGCTTTTTTAATAGGTTTCTTATCACCTTTTTCAATTAAGAATGAATTGCTTGCTTCAACTGAAAAATCACCAGTGATTTGGTTTGCAGTATGAGCTCCCAAAACATCAGTAACTAAGAATGCATCATTTATTTCAGATTCCAAAGCATGTTCCTTAAAATCAAAAATAATGTTTGAACCGCTTACGGAAGGAGTTCCTGAATATGAACCTCTAAATCCATTTGAAGTACTTTTCACCCCATCCTTATTTGCAGTGTAGATATCATACAAATATCCTTTAAGAACACCATCTTGAACTAAAGTAGTTCTTCTGGAAGCAGTTCCCTCATCATCAGTTACACCAGAGTTCAAACCGCTATCGTATGTCCCATCATCAAAAATTGAAAGACCTTCTGTAACTATCTTTTCACCGATTTTGCCAGTGAGTCTTGATCTTCCTCTTTGAACATTATCTGAACTGAATCCACTCATGAATGTGGAAAGCAATCCTGTCACTGCATGATAACCCAATATAACATCCTTATCAGCGGTTTCAATGTGTTGACCTCCTAAAGAGGATTTTGCCAAATCACAAAGGTCTTCAGCTAATTTAATTCCATCCAAATCATAAAGACATGAAGAAGTTGAATCATAAGCAGTTGCCAAATCATCATCTTTTAGAGCATTTATGGAAACTCCTAATGCAAAGCCAGTTGATTTATCACAAGCTTCAACACCATTGGAATTTACAATCAACACTTCACCTTCTGCTGCTGAAAATCCTCCAGAAGTGGTTTGGCATCCATTGTCATCAATACAGTTCAATATGGATTTTAGGGAATCTGTAAGTTCATCCAAATCAAGGTCTCTGAATTTCTTATCAAAGGTTCCATTTATTTTTGGCAATTTTTCCACTTCAGCAAAAGA
The DNA here is from genome assembly GCA_905235495.1 of uncultured Methanobrevibacter sp. Classification (GTDB taxonomy): domain Archaea; phylum Methanobacteriota; class Methanobacteria; order Methanobacteriales; family Methanobacteriaceae; genus Methanobrevibacter. Next base: position 11,481 of record CAJOMK010000006.1, on the reverse strand, counting down.
GAAATTTTCATCTACAGAATTGAGTTTAGAGTTCAAGTAAGCATTTTCACAGGTCTTTGGAATTTCACTCATATCTGAAGTGAAGGCAAAACCTACCCTTCCATCCTTAATGACTCTTATACCAATTCCTAAATTGATTTCTTCCTTTGCAAAATTCAAATCTGTTTTCTGAGTATCCAATTGGAGCAATTCACTGTTGTCCAAAAAGAACTCATAGTCATCAGAATATTTTGAAACTTCTCTTTTTGCTTCTTCCGCTAATTCATATAACATATTATCACACAATAAAGGACATAAAATAATATTTAATAATCATTTAATCAATTGGTTAAACAATATAATTCAATTAATCTTGGTAAAACAAATGATTTAATCTTGGTTAAAAACAAACTTGTCAATAGCTTCAGTCACTCCATCACCATACTTGTTCTCACAGACATAATCTGCTATTTCCTTAAGTTCATCACAGGAATTAGCAACTGCAACCTTGAATCCTCCAGCACGGAGGAAATCAATATCGTTTTCACTGTCACCTATGCACATTATATTCTCAATATTGTAATCTAAAAGCTTAGCCAAATCTGCAAGTCCTGTTCCCTTATCAACTTCAGAATCAGTCAAGTGAAGTGCAAAACCGCTATCATATATTTCCACATCAAAGTCGTTCAATAAGTCTTTTAGAGGTTCTGAGTCCATATTTTTATAAAAACAAATTTCAGAAACCCTTGCATCAGAATCTTCCACAATCTTAAATGGAATGTCTTTTCCAAACTTTTCAAGCAAAAAGTCATAAGCCTTTTGAGCTTTGGAGATATCTCCTAAAACAATTACCCTATTGTCATTATATCCGTCTTGATAAATGACTCCACCATTTTCACAAACCAATCCTCCAGTAGTTCCAACAAGTGTAGCTACTGCATAAGCGAAATGGGAAATGTTTCCAGTTGCAATGATTACTGGAATCCCTGCATCTTCCGCTTTACGAAGAGCATCCAATGCACTATGACAAACCCTTCTTCTGCTGTCAGTAATTGTTCCGTCAACATCTACAGCTATTGCATCTATTTTTACAATATTAAAACCCCAATCAGTGTTAATCGCAACTCACTTATCTACTGTATCTATGAGCAATATTACAAGTTCCTTCCTTACTTACCATACATGCACCGATTGGATGCATTGGATTACATGCTTTTCTGAATAATTTACAGTCGGTTGGTTTTGCCATACCCCTTAATATTGGGCCACAAATACAACCTTTAGGAGCTTCGGTAACATCTTTGACTTCAATGTCATACTTTTCTCTTGCATTCCACTCAGCAAATTCATCATTGACTTCAAGAACTGAATCAGGTATCTTAGGGAAGCCTCTCCATTCTCTGCTTACTACATGGAATACTTCATCCATCATTTCCTTACCGATTACATTACCTTTAGTTCTTACAGCACGTTTATATTCATTATCGATTCTTGGAGTTCCGTTGTCTATTTGCCTTAAAATCATATAGACAGACATTAAGATATCCAATGGATTGAAACCAGCTACAGCTTGAGGAATGCCATATTCTGTAGAGAACTTTTCAAATGGTTCAGTTCCTAAAATTGTACATACATGTCCTGGCTCAATCAATGCATTTAAGTTGGTTTCACCGGAATTGATTAAAAAGTCAATTGCAGGGGGAATCAACCTATGGCATGAAATGATTGAAAAGTTTTCAGGAGGTTTGTTCAATAATTCAGAAGCAGTTGCAGGAGCTGTGGTTTCAAAACCTGCAGACATGAATACTACATCATTATCTACTTTTTCTGCAATTTCAACTGCATTTGGAATACCATAAACCACTCTTACATCAGCACCTTCAGCTTTAGCTTCAGCAAGAGAACCGTTAGAACCTGGAACTCTTAACATGTCTCCGAAGGTGGTTACGGTAACTCCTTTATCTATCAATTGTAAACATTCATCAATTTCTCTTGAAGGAACAACACATACTGGACATCCTGGGCCAGCTACAATCTCCACTTCCGGAGGAAGCAAAGATCTGATACCATATTCCATAATTGTATGTTCGTGGGAACCACAAACATGCATAATTTTAACAGGAGTGGCTAAATCATTTATTCTTTTTAATAAAGTATCAGCCATCTCTTTCATACTAGCCATCATTACACCTTGATTTTTTAATAATAAATTATCAAATTAATTTTTAAATGAAATTTGTCTTATTGTTTAAATTATTAGTTTAAATTATTTTTAAATTATTATCTAAAAATCAATTTAAAGATTTTTTTAATATAACTTCCTTAATTAATAAAATTTAATATTAATTAATAATATACTATTATTAGTTTGTCTTAATTAATAATATTTTTTAAAATTCAAACAAAATTGGAAGGAAATTTTAAATTTATAAAATCCAACCCAAAACAAGAGATAATTTTGAATTTTTAAAATTAATGAATTAAAAATCAATAGCTAAAGGTTTTAGAATGTATAATGATAATAAGATTTTAGTTGTAATACCTGCTAGAGGGGGTTCAAAAGGCATTCCTCGTAAAAACATAAGATTGCTTGGAGGAAAACCACTTATAGCCCATACAATAGAAATTGGAAAGGCATCAAAATATGTTGATGACGTTGTTGTGACAACTGATGACAATGAAATCAAGTTCATTGCAGAAAAATTTGGTGCAGAGACAATAAAAAGAGATGGAAAACTTGCAGAAGACTCAATTCCTCTTGATCCTGTAATTTATGACGCTACAATTCAAAAGGAAAAAAGTGCGGATGAAAAATATGATGCTGTAATCACTGTACAGCCTACTTCCCCACTTCTTAAGACAAAAACCTTAGATTTAGCTATTGAAACATTATTAAGCAAAAATAACGATGCCGAGTTCTTCGACACAGTAATCAGTGTGGTGGACGACAGGCACTTGAGTTGGGGATACGATGAAGAGAACAGAAAGTATTTCCCACTATACAAGGAAAGAGTGAACAGGCAATACTTGCCAAAAGCTTATAAAGAGACTGGAAGCATATTTGCAACAAAAAGAGAATTTGTAACTGAAAACAGCCGTCTTGGATACCATATCGGACTTATTGAAATATCAAAACAGGAAAGCATTGACATCGACAACTATGAGGATTGGTGGGTTGCTGAGAGAATCATGAAGAAAAAGAAAATACTGATTAAAGCTGACGCATCTCATGAAATCGGAACCGGCCACATATACAGAGCATTGTCAATAGCTTCCAAATTGGTCAATCATGAAATGATGTTCCTGCTTGATGAGGCACAGCCATTGGGAATAGAAATTGTAAGCAACAACAACTATCCTTACATTACCCATAACAGCGACAAAAGCCAAGGAAAAGAGGCTGATGATAAGGCAAAAGATGAATTGGTTGAGAAAATAGTTGAATATGACCCAGATATTGTAATCAATGACATACTCAATACAAATTCAAAGTATACAAAAGCCCTTAGGAACAAAGGATTCTTCATTGTGAACTTTGAAGATGTTGGAGGGGGAGTGAAATATGCACATATGGTCTTTGATGCATTATACGAACATAAGATACCTCTTCAAAACCTTTACTCTGGACATAAGTATTACATTCTAAAAGATGATTTTTACTATCAATCATTTAAGGAAATTAAAGAGGATGTGGAAAAGGTTCTTCTTACATTTGGAGGAACAGATCCAAACAATCTAACCGAAAAGGTTCTTGAATCAATCTTGAATAGCAATTACAAAAACAAGATTGAGATTATCTTAGGACTAGGATATTCAAATAAAAAAGAAATCCAAGAAAAATACAAGGACAATGAAAGAATAGAAATCTATGAAAATGTCAAGAACATGAGCGAACATATGCATGATGCAGACTTGATATTTACCTCTGCTGGTAGAACCATGTATGAAATAGCTTCACTTGGAGTTCCTTGCATCTGCCTTTGTCAAAATGAAAGAGAATTAAGCCATATCTTTGGAAATGTAGAACATGGATTCATTAACTTAGGCTTGGGAGAAGATGTTTCAGAAGAAGAGATAATAGAAACATTTGAAAACACAGTTGAAGACTTCCAATTAAGATGTGAAATGAACAAGAGAATGAGTGAAGTGGACTTGAAACATGGATTTGACAATATAAAAAAGTTAATCAAGCAATCCTATAAGGAATGGGAAAAGGAAAATAAATAATTTTTTAATTTATATCAAATAATCAAATCTAATTACTAATTAAAACTAATTAATTATCTTAATAATTATAATCATAAGCAATAGGTGAAAATATGAGCATATTTAATGAAGAACCATTTTTAATAGCTGAAATAGGAGTAAACTATTATGATATTGCAAAAAAGGAAAATATAAGCAATATGGATGCAACTAAACTAATGGTGAAAGAAGCAAAGGATGCAGGTTGCAATGCAGTTAAATTCCAATCATATAAAGCAAATACAATAGCTTCCAAAAACTCTCCCGCATATTGGGATACAAATGAAGAACCTACCACTTCACAATACGAATTGTTTAAAAAGTTTGATTCATTTGGAGAAGCAGAATACAGAGAAATAGCAGACTACTGCAATGAGATTGGAATCATGTTCCTATCCACACCATTTGATTTTGATTCAATAGATTATTTGGATGAATTTATTGATGTCTATAAGATATCATCATCAGACCTTACAAACATTCCTTTCATTGAAAAAATAGCTGAAAAGGGAAAAGACATTATCATCTCAACTGGAGCTTCCAATCTTGATGAGATAAAGTTAGCTATTGACACAATAGAAAAGGCAAATGAGAAATACACAAATGGAGAAGCAGGAATTGGAATCATGCACTGTGTTCTTTCATATCCAACAGACAACAGTGACGCTAATCTGCTTATGATTAAAAACCTTAAGGATTTATATCAAGATTATGAAATAGGTTACTCCGACCACACAAAACCTGATGAAAATATGCTTATTTTAACAACTGCTTATCTTTATGGTGCAAATATACTTGAAAAGCATTATACATTAGACAAGACATTGCAGGGAAACGACCATTATCATGGAATGGATCCTGATGATGTAAGAAAGTTCTGTAAAAACATAGAACTAATCAAAACAATCAATGGACAATATGATAAGGTTCCATTGCCTTGTGAAGGAGAATCAAGAAAACAGGCAAGACGTTCCATTGTTGCAAACATATGCATTAAGGAAGGAACTTTAATCACTGAAGATATGCTTACATACAAAAGACCAGGAACAGGTATTTCCCCAAGTGAAATGGATAATATAATCGGCAAAAAGGCAAAGATAGACATTGCAGAAGACGAATTGCTTAAATATGAATATTTAGAATAATATTAAAAGATTCATTAATTATCAAAAATATCTTAACATAAATAACTAAAAAGAATCAAAAAATCTATCAAAAATATTTTATCATAAATAACTAAAAAGGAATTTTTATGACTTTTACAGTAAAGGAAATTTGTCAAAAGATTTGGAATCTTGAAGAGAAATATGAATTGAATCATAAGATGATTCAAGATTGTTATCCTTGGCAATTGATTAGAATGTATTTATACTATGAAATAACCATAGAGACAAATGTTTTTGAATCTGCTCAGCAGTCCAGTCTTTCATTATTTGATAAGCTAAAATCATTCATGCCATTTGCTAAAAACAGTGTATTGTCAAATCCGTTAAGTGGAAATGAAAATCTTGATGTATTGATATTTGACCATCCTAGAAAAGTCATATTCCAAGATGAATATCAAGACATCTATAGCTATTTTTTAAAGGATGTCCTTAATGAAATGGGAAAGAGTTTTGAAACAATTGAATCCCCATATCTTAATAATCATTTTAGAAGCGATAGGAACATCAAGGAAAATAATGTCAAATTCAATGACAGAATCCTTTTAGGCTCATTTATTCATAAAACAAGAAATAGGGGAAAAGTTCCATTTACTAAAGAAGAAAGAGAATTGATCGATTCAGTGAAAAATGAGCTAGAAACCATCTTCAAAATAGAAATAGATTTATTCAGAATTATTGAAGATTATATCCTTAATTTCCAATACGATTATAAAAAGTATATTGAACTTCTTCAAAAGAGAAATCCAAAACTTGTATTTCTTGTAGTGGCTTATGAAAACAAGGCATTGATTGCAGCCTGCAAGAAAATGAATATTGAAATTATTGAATTGCAGCATGGAACCATTAGCCCATACCATTTAGGATACTCATATCCAGAAAATACAATGAAATTCAATGGTGAAATTAAGGAAATTGAATATTTCCCAGATAAGACACTGAGTTTTGGAGATTATTGGAAAACTGCATGCAACTATCCAATAGACTCAGAAAATATAATTTCAATGGGTTTTCCATACTTTGAAGAAAACTCAAGAACATATATGAAAATAGTTGAAGAAAAGTCCAATCAAGAGTCTGAAAATAATCAAATATTATTCATTTCACAAGGAGTAATTGGAAAATATTTATCCAAACTGGCTTATGAACTGGCTTCAAAAGTCAATGAAAATTACCAAATCATTTATAAATTGCATCCTGGAGAATACGGAACTTGGAGAGAAAACTACGAATACCTAAATAAAGCCGTAGAAGAATTCGATAACTTTAAAGTAATCGATGGAAGCCAACCTCCATTATATGAATTGTTTGCCAAAAGCCATTATCAAGTAGGTGCATTCTCCACAGCAATCTATGAAGGACTTGCTTTCGATTGCAAAACATTCATCATTGATGTTCCAGGAGTGGAATATTTGGATGATTTGATCGAAAAGGATATTGTAAAAAAAGTTAAAGATAGTGAAGAACTAATAAATTATATTATCAAAGATGAAACCGGCGAAGTAGAGTTTAAGGAATATGATAAGGATTACTTCTTTAAAAACTTTGACAAAACTGTTTTTAAAAAGATTGATCTTCTTTAAAAACTTTGAAAACCATTGTAAAAAGATGAGGTGATTAGATGAACGAATATGTGCGATTTATACAAAGAATAGGATTAGTGGGATTGACAAACATCCTAATCTCTCTCAGTAGCCTAATCTTTATCCCGATCATTACAAAATCATTCACCACAGCAGAATATGGTATGTGGGCACAGGTCAACACAACCATCGCACTTGTTCCAAACATTGCAAATCTTGGGCTTCCATACACAATGGTGAGATTCCTTTCTGCTGAAAAGGATAAGGAAAAAATTAAGGACTCTTTTTATCCAATGATCACCTTAACATTCATTTCCACATTGATTATTTGTTTATTGTTCCTGTTCTTTGGAAATACAATAGCAAACGCATTATTCAATGAAAGCATGCAAGTTTTATACATTACAACTGCAATTTCATTCTTTGCATGTATGAACCTAATGCTAATATCCTACTTCAGAACATTCCAACAAATGAAAAGATACTCATTGTTCCTTGTATTGCAGAGTTATATTGGGGTATTCGTAAGCATATACCTTACATATGCAGGTTATAATATTGAAACAGTTGTGCTTGGTCTTTTAACAGGTTATGTGGCAGTATTCATCATGATGGCATTTTTAATTGTCAGATACCTTGGAATTGGAATTGGAAAATGGTCCAACTTAAAGGAACAGCTTGCCTTTGCATTGCCTACCATTCCAAGCAATGTATCAAGTTGGGTAGTGGATTCAAGTGACAAATATGTTATAGGAATCCTCATAGGATCTGCAGCTGTTGGATGCTATTCACCGGGATACGCATTAGGGAGCATATTGCTAATGTTCCTTTCACCATTTGCAGTTCTCCTACCAGCTGTACTGCCAGAACATTATGAAAATGGAAACATAGGCGAAGTGGATAAATACCTAAGCTATTCCATGAAGTATTATCTTCTCCTCACTGTACCTGCAGCTGTAGGAATGAACGTGCTTTCCAAACCGTTGCTATACATAATCACAACACCTGAGATTGCACTTGGAGGTTATATGGTTACTCCACTTGTCTGCCTTGGAGCAATATTCATGGGAATGTATGGAATCACAAACAATATTCTTATTTTAGAAAAGAACACAATGATTTTAGGAAAACTATGGATCATTGTAGCTATTTCAAATATTGTGTTGAATCTATTGCTTGTTCCTTACTTAAACATTCTTGGAGCAACTATTGCTACACTTATTTGCTACATCTTGGCATTTGCTGTAACAGCCATTGCAAGCAAGAAGACCATGAGATTGCCATTCAATAAAAAGGAACTTTTAAAAATAGTTATAGCTTCAGTCATTATGGGAATCATTGTCCATATAATGAATCCAAATGGAATTATTAATGTCTTGATATCCATCATTGTTGGAGTAATTGTATACTTTTCAATCATCTTCATTTTAAAGGCAGTAACAATGAAAGAAATAGCAATCTTTAAGGATTTGATTCATTAAATTGAAGCTAAAATTAATTAAATTAAATGAAATTTTTTTGTGAAAAATCATTATTGTGTAAATGTGAAAAATAGATAATTAAACAAAAATTTTTCAATCATAAACATGAAAAAAATAAAAATTCTTCTAAAAGTAAAATCTGTAAAAATAGTCATTAATTTATGAGAAATATGCAAAAATAGCCATTAATTTAATGAAACTTTCCTTCTTTTTTTAACTCTTCATAATGATCCATATCTCTTGAAGAAAATACATTTGCAGGGTGTCCACCAGCAATTGCACATTTAGGAATGTCCTTCACTACAACACTTCCTGCCTGAATGATAGCACCTTCACCAATTCTAACACCTGGAAGAACAATAACACGATTTCCCAACCATACACTGTCTTCGATGATTACATCTTTGGAAATGACAGTTTCATCATAAGGAATAGCTTTCCCTTCATAATTATGGCTGTCAGTGATAATCATACATTCAATTCCAGAGTGGAAATTATCTCCAATCCCCACATTGGCTGTTCCTTGAATTTTAATTCCATTGAAGTTGACGTTGTTTCCAAGACTTGTTTTGGGAGTGACATAGGAATAATTATTTACAGTTAAATCATTTCCACATGATTTGCAGACTCTTTTTACCCTAAAAGTATAATACTTTCTTTTAATGGACTTGACTGCATTAAAAATTTTAGAAATCATATTACCACACTAAATGAAATTAAATGAAATAAAATTAATCTAATATCCAAATAAAATTTATAAAAAATGAAAATAAAAAAAGTAAAAATTAAATTATTATAATACAGAACAATCTGCAGAATAATAAGATAATAATCTTGCTATTTTAGCAACGGTTAATTCATCAATTCTTTTTTGACCACGAATCATCTTATTGAACAATTCATCAATGAACAAGTCTTCATTGGTAAGAATCACATTTAAAATAGCTAAATCATCATTTACAAAACCAATAAGAGGTTCGATGTAAATTCCACTAAATCCTTTGCTGTCAAGGAAAATGGCTAAATCTTCATTTAATTCCAAAGCTTTACGTTTGATTTGGCTATTGTCAACAAAATGAATCTCTTCATTACCAAACTCAAATCTTGTTTGATTATCTTTTTGACCAGTTTGGAGTTCCAAGGTATTTTTCTTATCCATATAATTCTGGATTGAAGCTGAATCACTTACCATTGCATCCGTTTCACTTTCTGATTTTACCTTATTCTTATAATCCTTGGAATCATATCTTTTGGATAAAATTGTGAAAACACCAGTTGGTCCAACAACTACATGGTTAATGATATCCTTGGATTGAGGTGGTTGAACCGCATAAAATACATAGAAATCATTAGGAAGAGCAAGTAATCTTTCACGAATAATTCTTCCACGAGCAATGTAATTATTGAAAGCGTATCTCTTGTAAAGACCGAAACTTAATATAAGAACACCGAGAGTTATACCTACCAATGAATACCATATTCTACTGACAAAGAAGTAATAAACTGCAGAAACAACTAAAGCGAATGCACCAACCAATATATAAACATCAGCATAGGTTTTCTTAGGTTCATAAACCCTGTTTTGAGCTTTCATCAATTCAACAGTTTCTTGAGTGACTAAAGCATCCTCACCACTTGCAGTTAAGTTTCCACGTTTAACGCTTTCTTCACCTCTTTTGATTAAACGTTTTACGGAACTTCCCTTATAGAATTCCTTATCCATTGATTTAATGTAATCATCTTTAAGGGAATCGCTTAAAGCTACATAATACTTATAGCGAGCAAGCTTGAATGCTTCGTATTCTTCAGGACTGTCAAAGACCATTTCATTTTGAACTCTTGCAAATAATTTTTGATCTTCTTCAGATAACTTCTGTCTGTTTAATGAAACTGGAGATTCAGGCATTTCATCTTCGGGAATGTCTGTAATTTCAACAAGTCTTTCTTCTTGAGCTTCTCCATATTCCTCTTCAGGAGCATAAGCAAAACCTGTGGCAATGTCTCTTGAAGTTTCCCTATTCCTTTGTTCAGCATGAATAGGAATAATTTCATCAGAAACTCCAAGTGTGGAGTCATAGATGGAACCATAGGAGATTACTTCATCATCAGTTTCGTAGCTGTCTTCAAGTACATACTCCTCTTCAACATATTCATATTCTCAGCATGAATAGGAATAATCTCATCAACATCAGAATCAGAATAACTAGCCTCAGCATGAATAGGAATAATCTCATCGATTTCGTTTTCAGAGCGTAGGTTGTCTATAAAAACAGTAGAAGTGTCTTCAGTTGATGCATAATCCATATTGGAAACATAATCCAAAGATCCACCACAACTATCACATTCAAATTCGTTTATATCATCATTTTCACTTAATTGATATTTTAATCCGCAATTTACACAATAGACCATTACAGAATCAGAATAATTCTGCGAATTAAAATCAGAGGAAACTTGTTCTTCACTAACTGAAAAACTTGTTAATTCCTCCAGATTTCCAGAACAAACAGAACATTCGAATGCATTGATATCATCTCCATCATCAAGCTGATATTTAGCACCACATTTCTGACATACAACCACTTTCATCTTATCCCTACTCACGTTTATTTGTAATCTATTTTTTATCAAAAATACTAAAAGATTTATGGATTACTCTAATAAATTAATATTAACATTATATTTATAATTTATTATTTTTAAACATTATGATTAAATTAAATTTCAAGTGAGATTTTTTAGATTTTAATTAAGAAAAATAGAAAAAATTGATTAAAATTATAAAAAATGAGTAAAATAAAAATAAATAGTTTTTTAAAGATAAAACCGTTTTAGGATAATCCTAATACTTTTTCTTTTAGAATAATCATATGATTTTTCTTTTAGGATAATCATAATAATTTTTCATAAATTTCTAAAATTTGACTATTAATCATATCCCAATTATATTTCTCTTTGATGAGTCTTTTTCCATTATCACCATAAGTCTTGGACAAATCCTCATCAAACAATAGCTCTTCAATAGCTATT
>CAJOMK010000005.1 GCA_905235495.1 uncultured Methanobrevibacter sp. | reverse complement strand
CTTATTTTCCAAACAGTTATTCAACTTAATGATCTTTCCAACTATGATTCCAAATAGGATTCCTTCCTTAAACACTTCATCATATGCCTCTTTGATTTTTTCCTGCAATTTGTCATGGTCATATTTAATCAGGTCATTGGATTCAAGCAATATTTCAAGGTCTATATTCACGTCAATAAGATAATTGTGTATATTGTCGTCTACTCCAATGTCCTTTAAAACAGGTTCTGTAAGTTCCAAATGCTTTTCGTAAAGTTCGTAAATTTCATTAACCAAATAGCTCATATCTTCACCACCTTTGTTTTTTGTTTTTTGTTTTTTTAAACAGTGACATTATTGTGTTTTTTAAAGATGTAATCGCTGTGCTCCTTCTGGATATACATCATAATTTCCGTTTCACTTAAATTCTTTAACTTGTCATAGTTTATTTGGTCCTTTTGAATATCTTCAATGACTATTCCAAATCCTACCTTTATTCCTATTTCAGCACCTGTATCTATCATGAGCTCAAAATAGTCTTCAAGGATTTCCTTGACCTTAAAAGTTCCTTCCTTCTCCTTAAAAAATCGAGATCTTATTTGTGGTCTCAAGATTTCTGAATTGATTCTGATTTTTTTCTGGAAATATTTCGCTTTTTTCCTATCAATTTCAAAAACATCCAAAAACTCTTCAAATAGTATTTTTTTCAGTTCATTATGGTTCTTATCAATAATTTTAGAGATGAAAAGAACTTCTTCTACCTCTTTTTCGATATCACTTAGTTCTGCATTCATTGTCACAAGAACCCTTTTCATTCCATCTTCGCAATATCCATTTAAAATGGATTTTGATTCGTCGAATTTTGGAAAAAACTCGTTATAATCTCCCAGTTTTATTTCAGATATTTCATTTTTGCTTAAGGGCAACTCCATGACTTTCTTTATTATATGTGCCTTTTTAAATCCTAATCCGAATAATATCCCTTCCTTGACGATTTTTTCATAGAATTCATCTATTAGTTCAAAGGAGTCTATTTCTTTATTTAATAGATTGACACTGTCTAAGATAATTATTAAATCATGGTTCGCATTTGGTCTTGAGAGAAATTCCCCTTCAATTCCAAAATGTTTCCCTATCATTAAGAAATTCTCTTTTTGTTGCTTTTCGTATTCATCAAAGATTTCATCAATCATATATTTCACCTTAATTTTGCTTAATTTTCTTTATTTTTTTATTTATCCTTATTATATGAATTATTATCGGTTATAAAAAGTTTTTAGAATATTATAACAAAATTAAAGCAATTTTATAACTTTATTTTAATATTGATCTCATCTTGTAATTTTATAATAAAAATGAAAACTTGAGAATTCTATTTTAGAGAATCATTTTTTAAAAATTTTTATAAAATTAGAAATAAGTACGGTGCCAGGAGTTGTGATGATTTGTTTTCAAAAAAAAATTTTATGATATGAAATAATCATATGTATGATTGATTAAATTGGTAGTTTTCTTAATAACTATTAAAAATATTTGGTGTATTTTTATTTAAATTGGTGGAATTTATTTTGTGATTTTTCACTTTTGTGATATTATGCTTTTGCTCTCGATTTCAATCATCTTCCACTTGAAATTGATTTGGTTTTGGATCCTTTTTCCTGAACAGTGATTGAAAATGAGGAATAGCTTTGCTTATCTATAACTGGAGAAATTCCTCTGAAAATACATTTGAAGTCTCCGGTATATGCAATATTGAATTGGATGTCTTCACCTAAATTGAACTCTTCAAAGTATTGGACTGTTTTAGTTGACTCTTCAACTGGTACAATGATATTGATTATCATGGATTGGTCCTTTTCGTATATTTTCACTCCATTCTGATTGATGTATAGTTCCTTCACCCTCAAGTTCCCTGTACGGTCAACAAACAACACCTCCCCGATTCTGATTGATGTATAGTTCCTTCACCCTTGGTCTTTTTATGTTTCCATATTGTTTTTTGAAGATTACATAATTGTTTTCAGCCATAATATCACATCTTAATAGTTATTTATATATAATTTCGTTTAATATATAGTTATAAAAAACTTAATTTTTAATAATTAAAAACATTTTTATCAATTTAATCAATTTAATAAATCTAATCAATTTAATCAATTTAAAGCATTGTGATAAAATGAATGAAAATATGAAAAATCATCAAGGAGTGGACTCCATATTAGGAGATCCTAAGAAGGCTTTGTGGAAAATGTCCATTCCACTTATCATTTCATTTCTTATCACAAGTCTTTACAGTGTAATTGATGCCATTTGGGTATCTGGATTAGGTGCAGATGCTCTTGCAGGTGTTGGTTTTGTAAGCCCACTCTTTATTGCACTTATGGGTATAGGAAATGGTTTGGGAGCAGGTTCTGCCTCTGCATTATCCAAATATATTGGTGAAAATAATAAGGAAAAGGCAGATAATGGTGCCATTCACACTATTTTTATAACTGTAATCATTTCAATAATTACAACTATCTTGCTATTGATATTCCTAAAGGACATTTTACTTTCAATGGGTGCAGGAAGTACAATCAATTATGCAATGGATTATGGTATGATTCTTTCTTTAGGATCTATTTTAGTTATCCTTTCTAATTCTTTATATGGTGTTTTAAGGGGAGAAGGTGATGCAAACAGGACAATGTATGCAATGTTATTTTCTTCAATCTTAAACATCATCCTTGATCCTATCTTTATTTATGGACTTGATTTAGGGGTTAAGGGTGCAGCAATTGCAACTTTGGTTTCATTGTTGTTTGTTAATCTAATACTCTTCTATTGGTTCTACATTAAGAAGGACACTTACTTGAAACCATTCTTATTCAATTATAAATTTGACAAGGAAATTACAAGGGATATTCTAAAAGTAGGATTGCCTGCAAGTTTGGAATTAATTAACAATGCTTTGTTCGCTGCTATATTTTCACTTCTTCTTGTTGCTGTGGCAAATACAGATGCTGTTGCAGTTTATTCAACTGGCTGGAGGGTGTTTACAATTGCAACAACTCCAATAATTGCAATAGCTACAGCTTTAATATCTGTTGTAGGTGCTAATTATGGTGCTAAAAAGTATGATGAGATTTTGGTGGCTCACAGATATTCCATGAAGATAGCTGTCCTATTTGGTATTATAGCTGCAATAGTTGTTTATCTCTTTGCTCCACATATTGTTTCAGCATTTGCATACACAGGTACAAGTACAAGATTGACTCCACAGCTAATTGCATTTCTGTCTGTAATAGTCCTTTTTTCCCAACTATGGGTTATGGGTGCACATCTACATTTCTTTTCCAAGGAACAGGAAACGGCATAACTGCGATGTTCCAGACAATATTAAGGGAAACTGTATTCACTCTTGCCTTTGCAATACTTTTAGCTATTGTATTAGGTTATGGGAGTACGGAGCATGGTGGGGAATCATTCTTGGTGAATTGCTTGCAAATACAATAACTATGATTTGGGCTGATTTGCATATAAAAAAATTAATAAAAAGCAATAATGATTCAAGTTCAAAATAAAAAAGAGATAAATTCTAATTAATGGAATTATTTTGATAATTATTTTTTTATTTATTTTTAAAATATTTATTTTAATTCAAAGTAAACATATTGTAAGTCTTTGTTCTACTTTTTATCGCTTCAAAGGAATCATCAATTAATAATTCACCATCTTTAAAGGCAGTTCTTAATTGGTCTTCTCCTTCTGTTTCTATTGGGACAGTGCTGTATTCAAATTCATCATTTATCAATAATTTGAATTTTCCTTTCTGGATTTTTTGCTGCTGTCCAATGGTTTTTTGAATATGTCTATCCATTCTCCATTTCTTAGTTGAGCAGAACATTTGAATGTATTTCTTTGAGTGTCTCTGTTTACAGCTGTGTGGAGTCCTCCACCCATTCCAAAGATAAGGTTTTCAGCAGCATCCTTGAGTTTTTTTATACCAAATAGAATGCCCTTATCTTTTGGTAATCTAAACCATCTCCCCAAGAAGACATATGTTTGCATTGAATGTTTTGAATCCTTTGGAATTTTCTTGGGTTCCGAATTCTCTTTTAATGATTTCAAGACAGGCTCTCCACTATCTGGTCTGAATACAATCTTGTTTCCTTCAGTCTTGTTTAGGAAATTTATGATTTCCTCATTTAGTTCATGTCCTTTTAAGCATGCATTTTCTAAGAAATTCTTATAGTTGTAACTGTCTATTACAATGGAGAGGATTCCATCATGTGCATTCTGAACAATATTTATTGCCTGTTCCATTTCACCATCTGGGTCCATTGCAGTCATTACGCTGTGTTCTGTAGCTTGCACTGAAATCCTTGAATGTCTTTTGTGTTGTAATAGTTTTCAGGTATTGCAAGTGACGGCACTGTATCAATACCAGAAAAGCTTAATAAGTGTGCAGATCCTGCAAGTCTTGAAGATTCTGTTGAGTTTGCTCCACGATAACCGAAGTCATGCAACATGAAGTTAAGATTGTCTTTAGATGAGCCTGTAACATCCAAATAGAAGTTGCAAAGCTTTTTGACTTCTGCAGGCAATGTTGCAATGGTTGATGGGTACCATACTTGAAGAAGCAGTGACTCAAGGTAATTAGGTAACCAGTAGACATGCTTGTCTGTATTTTCAACGGTCATTAGGACATTTCCTACATTCACTGGACTTCTTTCTGCAACTGCTTTTATTTCAACTGGGAGCTTTCCATCAAGTTCCTTTGCAATGTACATCCAGTCATCAGTGTTGAAGATGCCTGGTGCAATGTGTGCATCAAAAAGCTTTTCAGCTTCCAATACCTTCTCTTCACTTACAACATTTCCAACAAGGTATTTCTTAAGAATGTATTGCAGTCCGTAAAAAATAGTTTTGTTAAACTCAGCACCAGTTCTGCTTTCAAGGTAAGAATAGATTCTTTCAGTACCTTTAGGATATAGGTAGTGGTGAGTGAGCTTATAGCTGTCAGCCAATAAACATATATTATTTTCAATCATACTATCACCCTTTTATTATTGTTGATTTTAGTCATTTATAAATTTTTGGGTGTTTTTAATTATTTAGATAAGGTAATTCAATGTTTTGGTTATGTCCTCCTTGAAAGGAAGATATCTCTCTTTTATGTCTTGAGATATGTAATTACCCAGTTCATCTTCTGGAACCAAATAATAATTTCCATTATGCTTTACAGTCAATTCAGTATGGCTTCTATTGAATCTTGCAAGATTCACATTTTCATATGATTTCACTAAATCATCAAATTGGAAACGTATTATGATTGGAGTGTTGAATCCTATACCAAATTCCAAAAGGAGCAATTTTCCATTTAAGGCCTTTTGTCTAAAATCAATGTAGTTCCCATTTTGCTCATGCCACTCTTCATCCTCTACAAAAAACTTGTCTTTTCTTAAGTTCAAATCCATTTCCTCACCACAAACGGCATATGGGAACAAGTTGGTATTTTCAAGTCTTCATCAGTTTTATCCATCATTTCCAAGATCAATTCCTCATCATCATATAACTTATTGTGGCATCCTTTTGAGCATTGGATTTTGCTGTAGGTTCCCTGTGTTCTGAAGAACCTGTCTTTCTCAAATCCTGATTTCAGGGATTGGTCATCTGTATTTGTTGTGATTACGAAATAATCCTTATCTTTCACTATATTGAACAGTTTTTTATAAAGGTCTGTCCCTTCCATTCCAATATTGTTTACATAGACATGCTTTGCAAAATATGCCCATCTTTCTTCTGAGCTTTTGAATGGATAGAACATTGAAGTGTACATGTCCTGAAATCCATATTTTTCAATAAATTCTGGGGGATTGTCTGTAAATCTTTTCCCTCCATATTCAACTCCAGCAGCAGTTGATAATCCTACTCCAACTCCTATTAATATGTAATCTGAATCATCAATAAGTTCTTTCAATTTTTTAACTCTTAAATTATAGTCTTCCACATGTTAGCCCCCTCTATTTAGGTTTTTCCTATAGATCTCTGTTGCTTCATCTGAAAATGTATTGAATATTATCTTTTCAAGACTTGTACTTGGATTGTTCTTTAAGTAATTTCTTATAGTTTCAATAGCTAATTTGGAAGCTTGGTCTTTTGGGAAGTTGAACGCTCCTGTAGATATTGAACAAAAAGCTATTGATTTTAATTCATGTTTATCTGCAAGTTTTAAACAATTGTGGTAACAGCTTTCAAGCTCTCTTACTTCATCCTCATCAGGTTCTTGTCCATAATGTATTGTTGGGCCTACAGTATGAATGACATATTTTGAAGGGAGATTATAGGCAGAAGTGATTTTTGCATTTCCATTTGCCTTTTCATGCCCTTGCTCCTGCATGATCTTATAGCAATCCATTCTTAACTGGAATCCTGCAGCTGAATGAATCTGATTATCTATGCAGTTATGCAAAGGTATAAAGCATCCTAACATCTGGCTATGCTGCATTCACTATTGCATCTGCTTTTAGGCAGGTGATGTCTCCTTGCCATAAAGCTATTTTTGAGTCTATTTCATTGGGATTTTGACTAATTGCTTTTATATTTTCCCAAGAAACTAAATCCTTGTTTTTTGTTTCTTCACTAAGGATTTTATCCTGAATTTCATAGAACTCATCACTTAACTGCACAGGAGTTTGTGTATTCATCAATGCTCTAAGCAGTTTTCTCTTTTCACCATAATCCTTAGGAATTTCCATTTCATTATCTATCCTTTCATTTGTGGAAATCAATTCATTTATAAGAAAATCTATTTCAGTATTTTTATCGAATTCTTTCATTTTTAACCTCATGAATTATCTTATTTCTTATATTAATTATTGTTCGCTATATATAAATCTTTTTTGTAACTGGAAAGTAACTTGGATGGCTGGGGAACTGGATTCAAGACAGATGAAGACAAGGAATTTCAAGCCACCTTTTTATCATTAGGTACAGAGTCTGCTAAGGATAAGGAAGCATTTCTACATAGATTAAGCTTTATGCCAGAATATACTCAAGAGATGTTCAAGAAGGATGAGAGAATCTTTTCAGATTTTGACACTGCATATGAAAACATAAAGAATCGGCCTTTCTATGATGAAGGTCAGTATGTGATTTTTAAGCCAATAGAACTTCTTGAAGAAGATGAGACTCCCGATTCTGTAGTGTTCACAGTAAACACTATGGAATTATCAGCAATTCTTCAGTTGAATGGTTCATTTAGAGTTGGAAGTGCTCATATCATGGCTCCACAGGCATCTGCATGTCAAACTATTGGTGCATTCACCTTTGAACAGAAGGATAGCGATAATCCTGTTCCTGTATTAAGTCCACTTGACTTTGCAGCAAGGGCTCATATGAGAAGATTGATTCCAGATGAATACCTGAATTTGTCCATGCCTTAGAATTTGTTCTTAAAATTAGAAGAGCTTAGTAAAAACAGTGTTTTCTAAACTCATTTTTGAGATGATTTTGGAAATAAATGAAATAAATTATTCGGAATTATGAAATAAATATTTTGGAAATAAATGAAATAAATAATTCGCATAATATAAAACTAAAAAATTTTTTAATAAAAAAAAGTAAGTTAATTTATCTTAATTGACTTACTTTTATTAATGATTCTACTGGGACTCCGTCTACTTCTTTGAGTCCTGACTTATCAATTAAAACAGTTACTACAACTGGTTCTCCACCATGATCTTTAACTACTTTAATTACATCTGTGATGGTGTCACCGCTGGTGATTACATCATCGACAACAACTATTTTTTTACCTTCAACAGTTCCAAAGTTGTTGCTTATAGCTCCTTCATCACTGTTTGTTGGATTAGTTCTGTGTTTTTTAGGGTGGAAAATAGATAGGCATGTAGTGGTTCCAGTCAATTCTTCAATTACATCTGCCATCATGGTTGCAAATGGAACTCCACTTGTTGCAATTCCTAAAACAAGGTCAAGGTCACCATGTTTTAATGCAATATCACTTAAAGCTGCTGCAACATATCTGAGTCTGGAAGCACTTCCACCTAAACTGTTCCAGTTAATTGCAATGTCAACAGGTGCTTCTGCTTCTACAGTTTCCTCTTTTCTTTGTAAGGTTAACCATTGTGCAGTATCCATTGATACATTAAGCTCATCTGCTATTTCACCAGTGGTAAATCCATGGTTTCTAAGTTCTTGAGCTCTATTAATAAGATTTTGGTTCATTTTTTCTCCTCACTTATATGTGTTATAAATATAATAATTGTTTTTTAATTTTTGATCTTTTTTAGTTAATTTTTTTTTTTTTTAATTTTGATTTAATTTTAAGAATATATTCTCAAACTATCTTTGTAATCTTGAAGATGAGATTATTTAAAATTGATTGGGCTGTGTTCTTTAGATGATTTGTTTGCTGCAAGAACCATCTTAAGAGCTTTAAGTCCATCTTCACCTGTAATTTCAGGTTCTTCATCTGCTTCAATCTTACATAAGAAAGAGTTTAATTCTTCACTTAATGGTTCTACTGGTTTGATTTGGATATCTTGTGCAAATTTACCATAAACTTCAATGCTTTGGTCTATGTAGTCAATGGTAATGATTCCGTCGGTACCAGTAATTTCAATTTGTCTACGTTTGTATGGAGTTAACCAGTTTACTTCTAAAATACCTGTAATGTCTTCATCAAAGCTTATCATGATTTCTGCATGGTCTTCAAAGTCAGATTGGTCTAAAATGCTGCTCATGGTAGCATAAACCTGTTTTACAGGAGCTTCAATCAAGAAGTTCATTACATCTAAATCGTGAATGGCAAGGTCAATTGCCACACCTACATCTTTTATTCTTGGTGGGAAAGGGCCTACTCTTTTAGCTGAAATTGTTACTAAATCACCGATAACCTCATTTTTAATGAGTTCCTTAGCTTTTTGCACTGCAGGATTGAATCTTTCTACATGTCCTGTTGCAAGCTTAACACCTGCTTCTTTTGCAGCTTTAATCAGTTCTTCAGCTTCTTCAGCAGTAAAAGCAATTGGCTTTTCAACTAAAACATGTTTTCCATGTTTTATAGCTTCCATAACGACTTCGTGGTGTAAGGTTGTTGGCACACAGACACTTACTGCTTCAATTTCAGGATCTTTCAATAAGTCTTCGATTTCTGAATAGCCTTTTGTCTTATATTTTTTTACAACTTTGTCTAAGGTTGGCTTTACTACATCCGCCACCGCTACGAGATTAGCATTTTCTAATTTCGAATATACACGGGCATGGTTGTATCCCATTGCACCTACACCTATAACTCCAACATTTATAGTTCTCAAATATATTCCTCCAATTATTCAGATATATTTTTGTGTCTTATAACTTATAAATATTATTAAATTTTTATATTTTTTTATATAATTTTTTCTCAATAATTATATTATTAGCAGTTAAATGGATTTAAATTAAAAATAAAAACAAACAAACTGTTATTTCTCTTTAAATATTATAAAAAATAGGATAAATTAGTTTTTAAGAGTTTTTAATCAGTTTTTAAATTTTGATAAATTTTTGATTTCATGAAAATTCAAGTTTTTTCATGAAATGGATTTATCATTAAAAAATTATTAGAAATATATTAAAAAATTATTAAAAAAAATTTGAAGTAAATTAATTTTTTTTAGTAAAAGGTAAAATTATTAGCTATTTTAAAGGAATTCAAGCATGTCTTTTCCTATTTTTCTTCCCATAGCTTCAGCTTCTCTTATGCTTCCATTAAGGCTTTCTTTATATAGGATTTCTCCATTTTTATCCAACAAGATGGAATTAAGCTCAAATTTTTTGTCTTTTATTCTTGCTATTGCTCCAATAGGCCATTGGCAACCGACTCCAATCTCTTCAAGAATAGTTCTTTCAGCTAATACTTCTTGGAATGAAAAATAGTGGTTTAATTTAGCGATTGTCTCTTTGAATTCACTATCCTTTCTGGTAATGACAGCTAAGGCTCCTTGTCCTGCTGCAGGCATTATATAATCTGTTGGAAACTGTGTTTTAATGTATTTTTGTAAACCTAATCTATTTAAACCTGCTTCAGCCATGATTGTAGCATCCACTTCTCCATTCATAACCTTTTTGATTCTTGTTTCAACATTGCCTCTTATAGGTTTCAATTCAAAATCCTTATCATGGAGCTTGCAGAATGCTTCTCTTCTTAAGCTGCTTGTTCCAAGTGTAGAACCTTCTTCAAGTTCGCTCCAGTTGTAGTTGGAAATAAGCACTTCATTAGGACTTTCTCTTGGAGAAACTGCAACAATTTCTAAATCTTCATTCAATTCAGTAGGAACATCCTTTAGGCTGTGCACTGCAAAATCAACTTCTTCATCAAGCAATGCATTATCAAGTTCTCTTGTAAAAAGTCCTTTAGAATCCATATTATATAATTGGGAATTGGTGATCTTATCCCCTTTTGTCTTTATAATCTTCTTTTCCACTTCTTCTCCAGTGATATTGTATAGGCAGCTTCTTATGTAGTCTGTCTGTACAAGTGCAAGTTTGCTTCCTCTAGTTCCAACAATCATTTAATTCGCCTTAGTTTGTTTTAATCTAATTTAATTTTTAAAAACTTACCGTTATAATTTTGTAAATTGTTCTTAATAAAATTATTTGAATTTTTAATATTTTTTAATTTAACGCTTGGAAACTTGTGAATAGTTTGATCTGTAGATGAATAGAATATTCTTATTATTGGCTATTGCCCTATTTTGAGCTTTATGATAGTCTTCAATAAATTCTATTTTAAATGCTTCTTCTTTCTCTTCATTATTTTCATCATTTTCATTATTTTCATTCTCTTCTTTATTTTCTTTATTTTCTTTATTCTCTTCATTTAAAAAGTTTAATTTATTTTCTAAACTCTTTCCAAGTTCATCGGTTAAAATAAGATTGGTGTTAGGATTAATACTCATATATTCATATAAGAATTTGGATAGTTTCTCCTCATCTATCTCTTCACATGTGACTCCATACTTTCCACCAATGATGATGTAGTAATCGTCAATGTCCTTTATCATATTTATTGAACTTTCGATTGCTTTTGTATTTATTCCTGGATTGATTTCTTCAATAATTCTTAAATCAGCATCATCGATTTGCCTTACGTTTGTTCGCCCATCGATTCCTTTAAATTTTGACAAAGCATTTTGAATTGTTTCTTCATCTATGCCTAATGCAAGGACAGTTGTTACAGCAGATAAAATGTTTGATACATGATGTGATCCTGGAGCAAAGCAATCTATCCTTAACGCACCATTTATCAATTTATTGTCAAAAGTCTTTAAGTCATGGTAATTGATTTTGATGTTTGTATTGTCAATGCCATAGTCAATGGATTCACAGAATACATTTGCATCAGGATTTTCAAGTGAGAAGCTATTGATATTATCAGAATATTTCTCTTTTTCATCCTTGTAGAATTCATTCAATGTCTCATATTGAATAACTATCAAAGGACACTTGAATACTTGTTTTTTAGCTTCTCTTGCATTTGAGCTTCCTTTTGCAATGGGGTAGTTTTCCACAAGATTGGTTAGGATTCCAATATCTGCTAAACCGCAAATTCCTAATGAATTTTCAAAAACAGCTATGTCATAATTCAAATCCTTGTAAGGGTTGTCATCGTATTCTTCAGCAATGATTTTCTCTTCAATCATTTCATCTAAATCCCTGTTCTTATCGCAGATCGGAAATGTGTTGCATTTAGGATTTGCTATCTTTTTAGCTAATTGAATTGTGTTGATTATATTTGCAGGAGTGATGCTGATATTCTTCTGCAATATAATCTTTTGTTCTGAGTCATTATTTTTTCTAAATAAATAAGCTCCTAAACTGGATAACAGCAGTGTATCTTTGTTATTTTCTATAAATATCTCTTTTAAAAGGAATGATACACTGGTTTTTCCTTTAACTCCAGTGATTTCAATTGTTTTTATGTCTTGTTTAATTGTTTCCTCTTTCCAATTGCTTAAAACGAGTTCTGTCGCTTCATGATGATTGATGATCTTGTATTGCTTTAATATTTCCTCTTCATTTGAATCTATTGAATTGCCTATTTCAATTAAGAATTCTTTTAGATTAAGTGAAGAATGAATCGGATTGATTATCAAATCTTTTTGACTATTGTTGTTTTCAATATTGCTTATTAAGTTGGATTTGATTTGGTTTTTAAATGAATCTAAATCCTTGATTATATTAACATCATAAGTGTTTAAAAGGTTTTCATCCTCTTTTTTTAAAGTATTGTAAATGTCATAGGCAAATACTTTTTCATATTTTCCGGATTTAGCAAGTTCAGAGGATATTTTCACTCCACCATGTGTTAAATCAACTAAAAAAACATTCATTGTTTCACTCTTGAGATATTTTAAAAATTGTTAAAAACGGCATTACTATAAAAAATAATTAAAAAAAGAATTAGGGGATATGAGATAGTAAAGAGTATTTATAAACTCATTTTATAAACTCTATTTATAATACTCTGTTGATAATGTCTAATCCGCCTTCATTAAGTTTATCTTTAACTTTCTTATAGAAGTATTTCTTATTGATTCTCATAAAGTAAACGTCTTTTTCTGACTTTTTGATAATGAGCTCTTCCATATAGTTCACTTCTTTTTGGACTTGTCCATCCATTACGAAGATGGCCTTCTTACCTCTCTTGAGGAGCTTGATTCTGATTTCACTTGCATCAGATACAACAAATGGCCTTACTCCCAATTTATATGGACAAATAGGCACTATGATGAATGCTCCAACCTTAGGGTCTACAATAGGTCCTCCTGCAGACATTGAATATGCAGTTGAACCACTTGGTGTGGAAATGATCAATCCGTCAGCCCTTAATTCCTCAACAACTTCTCCATCAACGGAAATCTCATAATGGAGCATTTTTGCAGGTCTTGCAGTCATGATAACAACTTCGTTCAATGCACGGAAGGTTTGGTTTTCATGGGAAATAATGATTTGTGTTCTTTTCTCTTTTGACCATTCTCCATCTAAGATTGCATCAAGAGCCTCGAATGTATTTTCCACTTCAATCTCTGTTAAGAATCCTACAGTACCCATATTGATTCCGAATATTGGGATTTCTTTTGTCAATTGGTTTTGAGTTCTGAGAAGTGTTCCATCTCCTCCAAGAATGATAGCCATGTCTGATCTAAGTTCGTTCAATTCCTTAGCATAATCCCTGAAATTGTAATTGAAGTTCAAACTTTCAATATGCTTTGCGATTTCAGGAGTTTCATTCATAGTTTTTGCAATGATATTGTGGAGTTCTGGATTTTTCTTAATCTCTTCTAATTTCTCAGCTAAGGATGATTCCAAAACGATTTCCAAATTCTTTTGGACCAAAGTTTCAAAGATTTTTAGTGAGAACAATACGGATTTATACTCATCCACCCTACTTACGATCGCAACGCTTTGAATCTTATCCAATTCATCATTGTTTATGATTTTGATAATCTGTTTGTGCAGGTCTTGGTTACCTGCACTAACAACAACAGCCTTTTCATAAATACTTAATCTGCTGTTTAACTTTTCACCATATTTGTCTGTTACAATAGCTCCAGCTTCCTCTACAATAAGCTTTGAAGCTGCAATATCAATAATCCTACTTCCTCTCAAATCAAGAAATGCATCATATTTTCCACTTGCAACATAAGCAAGCTCCAATACTACAGAACCTAATACTCTCATTCTTCTTGCAGTGTCCACCAATTTGGAAACGGATAATGTTTTACTTTTGGTGAAACCTCCAAGGCTTATTTTAGTCAAGTCGGCTTCACTGCTAGGAGTCATTGGTTCTCCATTTCTTTTCGCACCATTTCCTTTGACTGCTTCGTAGAAGTTTCCCTTGGCGTAGTTCTTTACAAAACCAAGTTGAACATCATCCAATGTTGCTTCCCTTCCTTCAGGTACATTAGCCACTGCAATTGACATGCAGTATGCAGGGATGTTTTTGATAGCATTGCTTGTTCCATCAAGAGGATCAATCAGGAATATGAATTTAGGTTTTTCCTCCTGCATTTCCTTTTTGGTTTTTGGGGTATTATTAAGTAATTCTTCACTAAGACTAATGGATTCTTGTTTTCCTTTTCCTAGTTTAAGTTCACCGATTTCTTCACTAATCAAATAAGACTCAAAATCAGCATCTTTAAGGAGTTTGATTACTTCATCTTCTGCAATAATATCAATATATGATGTAGGAGTACCATCTGCACCTATTTTTACAAATTCTCCAGCTTTTGGATTTCCTACCTGTCCTTCAAGGAGTTTTTCCACTTTTTCAAAAACTGTGGTAGCTATATTTCTACACATATCTATATCATCTTGATTCATCTTCTCCCTCCTTTAGTTATCAATTACATCATAATTTTATAATCATAATTTTATATCTTATTTAATCATTATATAATCATTAGTTTATTCCATCATTTTATTTTTCTATTATGTCATCTCTTAAGTATATGACTGCAGCTATAGCAGATCCTATTTCATCAACGGTATGATGTGCCTCTTCAACAATCATTTCCTTGATTTCAACACCACGTTTGTCCATCATGTATTTTACCATTTCAATTGCTTCGTTTTTCACATCTTCTGGGTTTTGATTGATTCCATTTGTCTCTACAACACAGCCTAACTCTTCACCAATAGCTACTGCAATGCATGCAACCAGTTCATCACATTTATTTTTGGAGGTTAAGCTTGATAAAACGCAGTTTACCATTGAACCTGCCTTTAATTTAGGTAATTTTTCTACTTTTGTATTGGCCTCAAGCATGCTGGATACTTTTATTAGATTAACATCTCCAATTTCCGCTTCATAAAGAGCATTATCAAATGCATTCAATTCAGTCGGACCTTCAGAGTTTCCGGAAACAATAGTTATTCTCATTTTACCACTTTATTCATAAGATTTTCTTTTTTTGATTTTTTTTTTTAAAATAATTTAAGTTTTTTACTTATTCATTGTTATAAATAATCTAAAATATTTTCAAGTAATTTGTCTTAATTAATTGTCTTAATTAATTTATCTTAAATAATATTTATCTTTTATAATATATTAATATTTTAAAATAATTTTCAATTTCTTTTCTTTTAAGTTTAAATTTGCTTTTTTCATACGAAAGTTTATATACAATTTTAAATTAATATATTATTAATCTATATTTTAATTAGGTTAATCGTATTTAATTTCAATCAAATATAAAAAATTAAATATAAAAATTATTTTTTAATTATTTTTGTGAGGTTATTTTAATGTCAACCAAAGTTGTAGAACTTAAAACCGTAAAAGTCGGAAAATATATTGTATTAGATGGAGAAGCTTCTAAAGTAACTAGCTTAACCACTTCATCTCCTGGTAAGCATGGAGCTGCAAAAGCAAGATTAGAAGCTGTCGGTATTTTTGATGGTCAAAAAAGAAGTTTAGTAAAACCTGTAGACACTAAAGTTGAAGTACCTATTCTTGACAAAAGAATCGGTCAAATTTTAGCTGTTATGGGTGACCAAGTTCAAATCATGGACTTAGAAACTTTCGAAACCTTTGAATTACCTATACCTGCTGAATTCGATGAAGAAATCAGAGGTGCTGTAGGTACTGATTTAGGTGTAGAATATATCATTGCTTTAGGCAATATGAAAATCATGAGAACTAAAAAAGTGTAATTTTTTAGTTTTTTTACACTTTTTGCAGATTTTCTCAAAAATCTGTTTTCAATCTTTTTCCAAGTCAAATCAAATCTAAAATCAAATCAACTTTTTTTATTTTTTATTATTTCTATTTTTAATTAATTACTTGATTAACTGAGATTAATTAATTAATCAAATAATTAATTGAATATGCAATTAATTTAAAATTAAACGAATGAAATAGTGATATAATGCTTTTTAATACTTTTGAACCAGGAAAATTTGCTTTTTCAGCAGAATTAATTGATTTATACGGATTAGATGAGGATAGTCAGTCTGAGGATTCTGTTGATTTTGCAAAGTCTAAAAAATGGGGAATAATTGGAGTTCCCTTTGATAGCACTTGTTCTTATCATCATGGTTCAAGGTATGGTCCAACAATCATAAGAGAAGCTTCATTTGGGTTTGAACAATATAATTCAACCTTTGAAAAGCTTTTGGATGGAGAATTCTATGACTGTGGAGATTTGAATGTCGTTCATGGAAACTGCAGCAAAACCTATGATTCTCTTGAAGATGCTGTAGGTGAGTTGATTGGTTCCAACATTAAGCCAATTCTCATTGGCGGAGAGCATAGTGTAAGCATCGGATCTATCAAGGCATTGTCTGCTAAAGAGGAAAGCAATGACTTGTCTGATATTACAGTCATCCATTTAGATGCTCACAGAGACATCATTGACACTTATATTGGAGAAAAGGATTCTCATGCAACCATTATGAGAAGAGTTCATGATTTAAATCCTAAAGAATTGATTCAAATAGGAATTAGATCATTCTCTATTGAAGAAAAGGGATTTGTTGAAGAACAAAACAATATCTCCAGCTTTTTGGCAAAGAATCTTTTCGATGATTTTGATGCTCTTTTGGAAAAGTTGGATTCAATTGAAGGAAAGGTTTATGTTTCCATTGATATGGATGCAATAGACCCTGCATTTGCTCCGTCTGTAGGAAATCCTACTCCAAATGGATTGCACCCGATTGATGTTGAGAATATTTTTGAAGCTTTGGCAAATAATGGGAATATTGATATAATTGGCTTTGACCTTGTAGAGGTTGCAAGTGATAAGTTAGGTGATATAACTGCTGTTCTTGCAGCTAAAATAATCTATGACTTTTTGACTTTATTTGCTTAAATAAGTGTTTATTTTTCAATTTCATTATTCATTTTTTTACTTTTTATTTCGCTATTGTTTTTCAACAAATAATATAAATATTACTTATATACATATTTTAATCATAATTTATTATTTAATATGATAGTATTGTTTAAGTTATTTAATTTTAATTTATTATTTGCTATGAAAGCTAAGTTAAATTATTAAAATATTATCATATTTTAAAAAATATTAATTAAATCATTTTTACAAAATTATAAAAAATTAGGAGATTTTTAATGTATAAAAGAGAAATAGAATTGTCTGGTCATATCATTGATTCTTTAACTCTTCCTAAAACCATGGACATTATCATGGATATGGGAGGAGACTTTGATATACTAGAATTTGATATAGGAAAACGCAAATCTGATACTAGTAAAGCTAAAATCATGGTTTCAGCAGAATCTTCCGATATTTTAAATTCTATTCTTGATGAACTTAACTTTATTGGGGTTTCAATATCTGAAATTGAAGAGGTCAAGTTAGTCCCTTCTCCAAAAGATCAAGTAGCTCCAGAAGGTTTTTATTCAACAAGCCATCATGTAACTCATATTTATTATAAAGAAGAATGGATTCTTGTCGATGAAATTGAAATGGACTGTTTAATCGTTATTGATGAAGAAAACAAGACTGCTAGATGCAAACCAATTGCAGACATTAAGGAAGGAGACTTGATTGTAGTTGGTAGAGACGGAGTTAAAATTACACCACCTCAAAGATCAAGAGGTAAGCAAGGTGTCTTTGAATTCATGAACAGTGAAGTTTCTTCTGAAAAGCCTATGATGAGCATCATCAATGATGTTGCAAATGAGATTAAGGATGTCAAGGCTAAAGGAGGTAAGATTGCACTTGTTGGTGGTCCAGCTATTGTACATACAGGTTCTGCAGGAATCGTTTCACAACTTGTAAAGGATGGAATCATCGATGTTATTTTTGCAGGTAACGCTTTAGCTACTCACGATATTGAATGTGACCAATTCGGAACCTCCCTTGGTGTAAATGTAAAGACTGGGGAAGTTGTTGCTCATGGCCATACTCACCATATGAGGGCAATCAATAGAATCAATAAATCCGGTTCAATCAGAGAAGCTGTAGAAGACGGAACCTTGAAAAGCGGAATCATGTATGAATGTGTTAAAAATGATGTTCCATTTGTATTAGCAGGCTCCATTCGTGATGATGGTCCACTTCCTGATGTAATTACCGACACTGTAAAGTCTCAAAAGTTAATGCGTAAATATGCTCAAGAAGTTGACATAGTCATTATGATTTCCACTATGTTACACTCCATTGCAACTGGTAACTTATTGCCTTCAAGAGTTAAAAGTATTTGTGTAGATATCAATCCTTCTACCGTTACTAAACTTGCAGATAGAGGTAGCACACAAGTTGTAGGCATTGTAACTGATGTAGGAGCATTCTTGCCAGTTTTATATGATGCATTACAAGAAGAATAATTTTTCTTCTTCTTTTTTTATTTTTAATATTCTTTTTTTTACTATTTTTTAATTTCATTATATAGTTAATTTCATTAAGTTTTTTTTTTAGAAACTTTTTTTATTAAGTTTTTATAGATTCTTTATTAGATAAATATTATTTTTAATTATTTAATTTATAGTTAAAAATTATTATAATTTTAAAATTTAATTAATGAGTCATATTTGAGTAAAAAGTGAAAAAAACTTACTTATTATTTCTTTGGTGTTTAAAATGGATGAAAAGATTATTAATGTTGATGGCAATGAGATTATAATCACTGCAGAAGGGCTTGATGAGATTGAGATAAACGATATAATCATTGAAGATGCAGAAGAGCCTGAAGGGGATCTTGTTATCACTGCAAAAATTTTAGAAGTGGGATTAGGTGAAGTCTATCCTGCAGTTGTGGTTGTTGAAGATGGATATTTTAAGGAGGTTATCCCAATCATAACTGATGACGATGATTCTCTTGATTTGGATTATGAAGGTGTATTGATACCAGGGTTCATCGATTCCCATATTCATATTGAAAGTTCACAAGTCACTCCTGCTAATTTTGCAAAGGCGGTTATTCCTCATGGAACCACTTCAGTCGTTGCTGACTCTCACGAAATAACAAATGTTCTTGGAGTTGAAGGTATTGACTTTATGATAAATGATGGAAAGAAAGTGCCGTTTGATTTTTATTATGCTGCTCCATCATGTGTTCCAGCTACTCCATTTGAAACTTCAGGTGCAGCACTGACCAGTTCTGATATTGAAGAGCTATTGAAACGTGATGAAGTTGTTGCTCTTGGTGAAATGATGAATTTCCCAGGTGTAATTGCTGAAGATGAAGAGATTCTTAAGAAACTTGATGCTGCTAACAGACTGAATAAGCCGATAGATGGTCATGCACCACTTGTTACTGGTGAAGATCTTGTGAAATATGCCTCATATGGAATCAGCACAGACCATGAATGCAGTACCTTTGAAGAAGCTATTGAAAAGCAAAAATTAGGCATGAACATAATGGTTCGTGAAGGTTCATCTGCTAAGAATATGGGCAGACTATTGGATGTTGACAAAAGATTGAATTACCTGATTGAAGAGGAAATGGCTGGAAATATTGAAATAGATAATATAGATGAAGCATTAGCAGTTCCACCATTTGACTTTTTAGTCTGTGATGACATCAACGCGAGGGACTTGTCAAAAGGCCATATTGATAACTTGGTTAAAAAGGCAATTTCATTGAAGGTAAATCCAAAAGAAGCTATTAAGATGGTGACTTTAAATCCTGCAGAGCACTATGGCTTGAATTCTGGTGCTATAGAAACAGGTAAAGTTGCTAATTTTGTTTTGGTAGATGACTTAAGAAACTTGAATGTAAGCAAAGTTTGGGTTCGTGGTGAACATGTTTTTGACGATGGGGAAGTCTTGTTTGATGTAGAGTCACCTAATCTAAAGAACACTTTTGATTTGGATGAAGTTAGTCCTGAAGACTTTGATGTTATAATGGAAATGGAGTATGTCAGTTCCTTGATGGATGAAACCACAAATGTCTTTGTTATCGAAGCCTACGATGGTGACTTGATTACAGGAAAATCAGAAGAGACTCTTTTGATAAAGAATAAAGTAATTCAGTCTGATTTGAAAAAGGACATCATAAAAATAGCTGTTGTAAACAGATATGGTGGAAACAATGTGGCAAATGGTTTTATCAAAGGATTCAATCTTAAAAAAGGAGCTTTCGCTTCTTCTGTTGCACATGATTCACACAATATAGTAGTTGTTGGTACAAATTCTGAAGATATGGCAAAAGCAGTTAATATGATTAGAGAAAAGGAAGGCGGACTTGCTGTTGTATCTGCTGAAGATGGAATCGAAGAGATTCTTGAATTGCCAATTGCAGGTTTGATGTCTGATAAGGATGTAGATTATGTGGGATTCAAATTAACTCATATGATTGAATTATCCCATAAGTTAGGATGTACTTTGTCATCTCCATTCATGACCCTGTCATTTATGGCATTGCTTGTTATTCCAAGCTTTAAAATAAGTGATAAGGGAGTATTTGACTTTGAAAGCTTTGCCTTATCCCATTTGATAAAACAATATTTAGTTTAATTGATACAAAAATTCTTTTGGAAAGTAGAGAGATAAATGTTTCCAATTTAGTTAAAAATAGATTAAAGGTCAAATCCTTGATTTATTAAATCCTCTTTTAGGATTTTTATGGATTCCTTTTCCTCATCATTTCCTACTCTTTTTATTATCTTTCAGATTCAAGGAATCTTTCAATGAAATATTCCTTTGTTTCTTCATCAACGATATTTATTCTGGAATAATTCACTAAAGCTTCAATTAAAGCATGAATTCCTCTGTTTATAGGTTTAACGCATTTATTGTTGATATTCAGTTCAACCACTTTTGCTTTAATGAAATTGACTCTTGTATCCTTAATTGGATCATTTTTTCTAAAACTGTTTTTCAAGCTTTTGACTTTGCATATTAGGTAAGCATCAGCATCGCTAATATAAGCCATTTCACCATAGGCATTAGTTTCAGGGATTCTGCTTAAGTATTCATCTGGAATTGTATTTGTACTGGAAAGAGTAAACATAAGGGGGCTGGTGGTGATGTTTACAATAAACTCTTCATTTTCCTTAATGTTTTTTATTGAATTTCCACCATCAAAAATCCTTAAGAAGATTTCATCATTTTCCAGTACCCTGACTCCAAAAGTAGCTGCATTGCTATGGCCTTCCTTATATATTGTAGTGATGATTGCTTCGTATTGTTGGCCTTTGAACATGCCTATTTTTGTTAAATCAATTTCCATTTTTTCCCTCAAATCCAATGCTATGACTTATTTTCATTATTCGATTTTTGATTTTCCTTAATTTGATATGATTTTTATTATTTATTTATTTTATAATTTTTCCTGATTTTTCATATTTTTGATTTCTTTTTATTAATTATAAAAACTTTTTATACTATAAATAATAAAAATATATGTAATATACTATTTTAAGAGATAATTTAAAAATTAGTTTAATTAAAAGATTAGATTAATTAAAAAACTAGATCAATTAAAGATTGATTAATTAATAAAAATAATATTTATTATTAATAATTTAAGTGTTATAATAGATTAATTAATTTAATTAATAATATTATTTAAAACATATTTATTTTAAAAATAGGGTGATATTGTGAAATATCAGATGTATTATGAAATGATGGAACAACCAGAAGCTTTAAGAAGGACTTTTGATTCTGAATTAGATAATATGGCTAACATTTCTAAATTAGCACAATCTGCGGATACTATTTATTTAATTGGTTGTGGAAGTTCTATTTCCACTTGTTATTCTATTAGAGATGCATTATCTTCAGTTTCTGATTTAAATATACATGTGTTTACAGGTTATGAATTTGTTTATAATAAAAAATTAAATGAAGGTGAAAATTCATTATTTATCGCAACTTCTCAATCTGGAGAAACTGCAGATACTTTAGCTGCATTAAGAAGGGCTAATGAATTCAATATCGATACTGTTTCAATTTCCAACGAACCTGAAAGCTCTATGATTAAGGAAGCTAAATATCCGGTTGTAACATTAGGAAACACTGAAACAGCTATTTTAGGTACTAAAACTTATATCACTCAATTAGCTTGTCTCTATCAAATTTTATTTGCAGCTTCAGGATATGAAAAAGCTGATGAGATCTTGGAACAATTAGCAACTATTCCTGATTTAATCGAAGAACTTTTAGTAAGTACTGAAGAAGAGAATAAGAATCTGGCTGAAGAGATGAAAGATGAAGATGGTTTCTATTGTTTAGGTAGTAGTGTCAACTTTGGTCTTGCCTATAAGTTGGCTATGACTATGTTGATGGAAGGTGCGATAAAGCATGCTTGTCCTCTTTATTCTGCTGAATTTAGACATGGTTTAATTGAAAGAGCTGAAAAGGATGTTCCTTTGATTTTCTTGAATGCTGATTTGGAAAGCGACAAATTAACCAAAATAGCTATTAATTTCTCAAAAAATAAATTGGATGCTAAAACCATAATCTACAATCTTAGTGATTATGCAGATATCAATCCATTACTTGCTCCATTTGTACTTGTAATACCTTTAGAATGGTTTGTTTACTACTTAGCACACTTCAATGGTGAAAATCCTGGTAGTACAAGACATATTGGAAAAGTAAGATATGAATAAGCAATTTAGAATATATTCTAAATAATTAATTTTATCTTTTTGGGGATGAATAAATAATTTTTATTCCTCCAACTCTTTTTTAATTTTTTTATTTTTATTTTCATTCTTATGCTTATTTTTATTATTCTTATTATTATTTTTGTCAAAACTTTTAGTAACTTTTATTAACTAAAATAGAAAAGTTTATAAATGATGAGTTACTAGTATACAATATAAACAAAAAGTATACTAAAAAATTCAAAATTTTTTTTAGAAAATATGAAAATCATGAAAAGATCTAAAAAAATTAAGAATTTTGTATTTCAAATTTTAAAAAAAGTATACATTTATAGAAATATTTATAAACTATGAGAAATATAGTATACATTAGAAAGATATGTACACTAAATTATGAAATTCATAACTTTCTTTAACATATCGGT
This sequence comes from uncultured Methanobrevibacter sp., assembly GCA_905235495.1. Classification (GTDB taxonomy): domain Archaea; phylum Methanobacteriota; class Methanobacteria; order Methanobacteriales; family Methanobacteriaceae; genus Methanobrevibacter. The sequence goes on along the minus strand of CAJOMK010000005.1, from coordinate 368 downwards.
TTGTTGTTAAATTTTATCTATAAAATAGATATCAAAAATTGAAAATTAAAAATAATGTAAAGGAGTGTTTATCATGCCTGAAGATGTAAATGAAGACATTGAAGTAGATTACGAAGAAGTTGAAGTAGAAGCAGAAACTTCCAAAGCGGATGAAATCAAAGGTAAAGCTGAAGAATTCAAAGAAGATTTCAAAACTAAATACGAAGCAAAATCTGAAACTAACAAAGAAAAAATCGATGAAACTCTTAACAGAAGTAAAGATGTTGCAAGTAAAGTTGGTGAAAATCTCAGTAAAACTATCGATGATGCAATCATTGCAATGAAAGGTATTCAAAAGAATTTTGATACCAAATACCAAGGCTACAAAG
>CAJOMK010000004.1 GCA_905235495.1 uncultured Methanobrevibacter sp. | reverse complement strand
ACATTCGCTCCTTGGATAGCTTTTATCCTGCTTCTTTTGATTGGATCAAATATGATAAGAGAAAGTTTCTCTGATGACGATGAAGGAGGAGAAGGAGACAAGTTTTCATTTAAGGAACTGACATTGCTTGCAATAGCTACAAGCATTGATGCATTTGCAGTTGGAATAACCTATGCAGTATTAAAAACAGACATTATAATTCCAATAATCATGATTGGAGTTACAGCATTCATATTTACATTAATAGGCATTTATTTAGGTAAAAAAATAGGAAATTACTTTGGAGACAAGTTTGAAATCCTTGGTGGAGCAATTCTAATATTGCTTGGTTTTAAAATTCTCCTTGAAGGGCTTGGAATATTGATTTTATAAAAAAGATTTAAAAAGTATCAAAAAAATAAATCAATGAAAAAAATAAGTTAATAAAATAAGTTAAAAAAATAAGTTAAAAAAAATAAATTAATAAAATAAGTTAAAAAAAATAAATTAATAAAATAAGTTAAAAAAATAAGTTAAAAAAAATAAATTAATAAAATAAGTTAAAAAAATAAATTAATAAAATAAATTAATAAAATAAGTTAATAAAATAAGTTAAAAAAATAAATTAATAAAAATAAATTAATAATAAAAGAAAAGAAAAAAGCTTATTTTAGATATCTAAAACGAATCTTTCACCACTTAATTCTTTTAAACGTTTAATCTCTTCCATTTGATGTCTTTTAGCATAATCATTATATGGCTTTGGAGATAATGTGTGTCCATCATATTCCAATTTATATATCACAAATTCATCAGTGCCCAAAAATATGACATCTTTTGCTTCTTTTAATTCGAGACTGTTCAATTCATTCATAATATTTTCATGCTCTTTTTCTTCCAGTTCGATAAGTTCATCAATGTCTCTTGAAGCAAAGCTTGGATTAAATTGCATAGCAAGTCCAATCATACCATTCACTTCTTTTCCATCAATATTAAAGACAGATACCCGTATATAATCCATCTATTTAACCATATGCTCCAATGTAGGTTTGGTAACTGGAATTTCACTTGCAGTCCCTAAAATGTTTATCTCATAATCGTTTTCCCAATTTCCAATCTTATAGACTGCATAATTAATATTATCACAATTGATTTTTTTCAACTTTAACCATTTTTATCACTTTAATTTAAAAATTATTCAATGAATATTTTTTCCAAATCTAATAAAATATTATTTTCTTATAAGTTAATAAAATAGTTTACCTTAATTATTTTTTAAAAAATTCTTAAATTTTAAATATAAGGTTAAATAAAAAGAATAATATTAGTAAATAAATTTTAAAGTAATTTTTAAATATTTAAAAAATTTGAAAATTATTTAAACTTGTTGAAAATCATTGAAAAAATTACAATTATACATATTATTAAAATACGGGAGGTTAAAAATTGGTAAAATATTGTCAAGAGTGTGGAAATGCAAGTTACGACAGTGCACCAATTTGTGGTAACTGTGGTGCTAAACTGCCTCCAAAATCTGAAGCAAACTCTAGACCCCCTAAAAAAGATGGAATACCTAAGCAAATTGCAGTAGGGAGGAAAACTGAAGAATCAATATTTTCTGGAAAATCTGGCAGTTTTAGTGAAGGATTATCCAAGAAATTATCTGGTTTCGATTTAAGCAAATACAGCAATACTGCTAAAGCGAAAAAAGCAAAAGAAAGTGCTGAACAAGCTAAAAGTTCCAAACCTTCTTTCAGCAAAACTGCAACTGAAGGTTTCAAGCAAAAAGATCCAGGAATAAAAAATCCTGCTAAAAAGTTCGATTCTTCAAAAGCTGAAGAAACTAAAAAGGAAATCAAAAAGGAAACTCCAAAAAAAGAGAAAAAGGCTGAACCAAAGATTGTTCAAAAAACCAAAGAGCAAGGTTCCAGCATAAATATCAGAAAAGTAGCAATTGCAGCAATTATCATATTAATTATTCTTCTTATCGCAGGAATTGGAATCAATGGACTCCAAAACCAAACTACAGATGAAGTTAAAACATATGCTGATGGTGTAATAAGTTTTAATTACTCTGGAAATTGGTCCATGTACAATAATACTGATGGAAACAGAAATTCCAGCGATATTGCATTTAAAACTAAAGATAACACATTGATTGGATTTACTACAATTCAAAGTGATGACATTACATATGATAAGATTATAAGTGATGTCAATGCAACTGCACAATCATTAAACGGAGAAGTTTTAGAAGCTAAAACCGTTTATGTTGGAGAAGTACCATCCTTAGAAATGACAATAAGTACCTCTGATCAAGGATATTCAAGATACATCTGTACATTACATGATGGAATATACTACAGCTTTGTCATAAACAATGGAAAATCCAACAATCAAGATATCAGTGCTTTGAATACCACTGAAATCCAAAACATGATTAATAGTATTAGTTTTGTATCACCTGACTACAGCACTACAGATGGTGCTGAAATAGCTTAAACTAATATTATTAACTTTTATTTCTAACCTTTTAGAATAATTTTTTCTTTTCTATTTTTCTTTATTTTTTCTTTTTTTTAATTTATTTTTCTTATTTTAGAATCTTCTTTAATTTTATAAGATTTTTAAATTTATCACATTTAATATTCTTAAACAAGCAACTGAGGTAAAAAAAAATGAATTTGATTAAAATAGCCCTTTGTCAAATGAATGTTGTTGACGAAAGGGAAGAAAACATCAAAAAAGCCATTCAAATGATTAAGGACTCTAAAAAACAGGGGGCTGATTTAGCTGTTCTTCCTGAAATGTTTAATTGCCTATATGAAAATGAAAAATTCATAGAATACGGCGAAGAATTCAAAGACAGTTTAACATTGAATAGAATAGCTGAAACAGCAAAGGAAGAAAATATCCATGTATTGGCAGGATCAATACCTGAAATAGAAATGTCTCGTGATGAAGACGGGAAAGAAGAAAAGTCAATATACAATACCTCAGTCCTATTTGACAACCATGGAAAAATCCTTGGAAAGCATAGGAAAATGCATCTTTTTGATATTGATGTCAAAGGAAAGATCTACTTTAAGGAATCTGACACATTAAGTGCAGGCTCAAACTTTACTGTAATCGAAACAGAACTTGCAACTATAGGAATAGGAATCTGCTATGACATAAGATTTGTGGAACTTTCAAGAATCATGACACTAAATGGAGCCGAAATCCTGATTTTCCCAGGAGCATTCAATTTGACAACAGGACCTGCACATTGGGAAATACTCTTTAAATCAAGAGCATTAGACAATCAAGTCTATACTATAGGGGTAGCACCTGCATTAGACAAGACTGCAAATTACAATTCATTCGGACATTCAATAGCTGTAAACCCATGGGGAGAAGTGATTGAAGAATTGGATTTCGATGAAGATTTAAAGATTGTAGAAATAGATTTAAATGAAATCAAAAGAATAAGAGAGGAAATACCTATTTTAAAAAACAGACGATGCGATTTATATGAAATAAATGAAAAATAGAAAAATAAAAATTGGGTTCATGAAATAAACATGTAATTTCATGAAAGAAAAAAAAACTTCAAAAAGTTATAAAAATTAAATTAAGAATAAATAAAAAAATTAAAATTTACACAAAAGTAGTAAAATACTCAAAAAATAAAAAAATAAAAAAGAGAAAGACTTAAACTAAATTAAAAATCTATTTTAACTTAGCTAATCTTTTCTCAAAGTATGCTAATTTTTTCTCATTGTCAGCAAAGACATCACAAGCAGTTTCCAAGACTCTGACTTCATTGTCATAATCATTCATTTTTCTATAGAGAACACATAATCTTTTATATGGAGCATCTTTTGCTTGTTTTGATTCAACATATCTTTCATATTCCTTAATTGCCTTTTGCAAATTAGCATTTTCCATTTCCTTGATTGTGCTCATTGGAATGACTTTTACAATAGCTTTTCCTGAAGCCTTTGCCTTTTTCCTTTTTTCAGCCTTTTTGATTGCCTTATTACAGGATTTCTTAAAGTCCTTGTCATCTTCACTTTTTCTTGCCTTCTTGATAAGTGCAATAACATCATCAGTTCCTAAATCACCTAAAGCTTGAATTGCAGCTAACTTTACACCCCAATCCTCATCATCAAGACATTTTGCAATGATGCCCAATTCATCTTCAGCTTGAAGTTCACCTAAAGCACGAACAGCAACTTTTCTAACACCGAAATCCTCATCATCAGTGGATTCTACAAAGTAAGGAATGACCTTTGGGTCTTCGGTTTCCTTAAGTGCAAATGCCAAAAATCTCTTATCTTTTCCTTCCGCTTTGGTAAATTCCTCAATCAATTTGTCTACAGCCACATCCCCCATATTTCCAAGGATTTCTGCAGCCTTAAAACGAACTTGAGCGTTTTCATCTTTAGTAGCCTCAATTAAAGGTTCGATAATTGAATCATCACTAAGTCCAGCTAAACTTTCTAAAGCCACTTTCCTAGTAGCTACATCATCATCTTTCAATGCTTCAACAGCTTCTTCAATTGATAATTTTCCAACCATAATAAATCCTCTATAAATAAAATCTTAACGAATAAAAATCATTAATAATCTAAATGGTATTTAAAAATCTTTTTAGATTTGCTTATTAAAAATATTTTTAATTTAATAATATTTTAGTTAAACTAATATTTAAATTAATTTGAATAAAATAAAACTAAACTATAAAATAAATAAATTACATAATAAGAAAATAAGTAAATCATAATCTAAATTGAAAATGCCTAAAATAAAATAATATAATAAATAAAATAAAACCCTATTAAAATAGGAAAACAATGAAAATCTATTGATAATATGATTAGAAAACAAAGCAAAAGCTATTCAAAAAAGCAGATATATAAAAATCTCCACTCTTATGTTAGGGAATGGTTTGAGAATAGTTTTGAGGACTTTACACCTGCACAAAAACAAGCAATTCCTGAAATACATAAGGGAAAGAATACTCTTGTTTCATCACCAACAGGATCAGGTAAAACATTAACTGCATTTCTATCAGTCATAAATGAATTAACCACCCTTGCAGATAAGGGAGAGCTTGAAGATAAGGTTTATTGCATCTACATATCTCCACTTAAGGCTTTGGACAATGACATTGAAAGAAACCTTGACGAACCACTTAGAGAAATAGAAAAAATAGCTGGAAAACCATTAAATATTCGTAAAGCTGTAAGAACTGGAGATACAAGCCAATACGAAAGAACAAAAATGCTAAAATCTCCCCCTCATATCTTAATTACAACTCCTGAAACATTATCAATCCTTCTTGTTGCACCTAAATTCAGGGAAAATCTGTCACATGTGAAATATGTGATTGTTGATGAGATTCACTCACTTGCTGAGAATAAGAGAGGAGTTCATTTAAGCCTATCCTTGGAACGTCTTCAGGCATTGATTGGAGGATTTACCAGAATCGGATTATCCGCTACAGTAAGCCCCCTTGAAGAGGTTGCAAGATTCCTTGTAGGATATGAATACGGAACGGAAAGGGATTGCATCATTGTTGATATAAACTATCTGAAGGAATTGGATATAGAAGTTATCTCTCCAGTTGATGACATTGTAATAGCTGACGATGAAGATACAAGAATGGCAACATATGCATTGATTGATGATTTGGTTATGGAACATAAGACAAGCCTCATATTTACAAACACTCGTAGCGCAACTGAAAGATATGTCTACAATCTGAAAAAGCTCTATGGAGAACATTTCAACAACAGCAACATTATGGCTCACCATTCCTCACTATCAAAGGAATCAAGGTTAAGAACAGAGGAAAAACTAAAAAAGGGAGAACTTAAGGCTGTTGTCTCCTCCACTTCACTTGAACTTGGTATAGACATCGGTTACATTGACCTTGTAATACTCATAAACTCTCCAAAATCCGTTTCAAGAGCATTGCAGAGAATAGGTAGAAGCGGTCACAGACTTCATGAAAAGTCAAAGGGAAGAATCATAGTCACAGATAGGGATGAGCTTGTAGAATGTTCAGTGCTTCTTAAAAATGCTAAAGAGGGAAAAATAGACAATATCAAAATCCCTAAAGACTGTTTAGATGTGCTTTCACAGCATATTTATGGAATGAGCATTGAAAATCCTTGGGATATCGACTATGCATATGACATAATCAGAAAAAGCTACTGCTATAATGACTTGGATAAGGATGATTACGAGGATGTGCTAAGCTATTTGGCTGGAGAATATGTTGAGCTTGAAGATAGATATGTCTATGCTAAAATCTGGATAGACTATAAGGAAAACACCTTTGGAAAAAGGGGAAAGCTTGCAAGAATGCTCTATTCAACAAATATCGGAACAATTCCAGACACTTCTTCAGTTGCAGTTAACTGTGACGGAGAAGTTATCGGCAGAGTTGAAGAGGACTTTATGGAAAAGCTCAAGAAAGGTGACAGTTTCGTTCTCGGAGGAAGAACCTACAGGTTCAATTATGGAAAGGGAATGACAATCAATGTTTCGCCGGCATTAGGGCCTCCTACAATCCCATCATGGTATTCAGAACAGCTCCCTCTTGCATTTGACCTTGCAGTTGATATTCAAAGGTTCAGATATATCTTAGAAAGCAAGTTCCAATATGGAAGATCAAAGGAAGAGATAATGAAATTCCTCCACGAATACCTTTATGTTGATGAATTTGCAGCCAATTCAATCTATGAATACTTCAATGAACAGTTCCTATATGCACAGATACCTCATAAGCAGAAACTTCTTGTTGAATATTATACTGGATTTGGAGGAAGGAAATTCGTTGTTTTCCACAGCTTATTCGGAAGGAAGACAAATGATGCAATAGCAAGAACTGTAGCTTATGTAGCAAGCGACAGGAACAAGAGAAACATTACAATTTCAATCACAGACAATGGTTTTTACTTAAGTTCAGACGGTAAAATAGGGGCATTGGAAGCATTGAAAAAATTGACTCCAACAAACTTTGAAAACATACTCATCAGTTCACTTGACAAGACAGAAACCTTAGCAAGCAGATTCAGACATTGTGCCGGAAGGTCTCTCATGACATTGAGAAGATACAAAGGCCATGAAAAGTCTGTAGGAAGACAGCAGGTCAGAGGAAAGATATTATTGAAGTACATTCAGGAAATGGACAATAATTTCCCTATACTCAAGGAATCCCGAAGGGAAGCCACTGAGGATTATATGGACATCAAAAATGCAAAAAAAGTCATTTCTTGGATACATAGCGGAGAGATGGAAATAAGAACAATAAATACAATTATTCCAAGCCCATTTGCATTCAATCTTGTATCTCAAGGGTATCTTGAAGTACTGAAGCAGAACGATAAATCAGAGTTTACAAAAAGAATGCACAGGGCAGTTATAGAAAAGATAAAAGAACAGATGGAAAATGATTATTATTGATTTAAAAGATTCAAAAAGAATTATTTGGACCAATGGAGAATATTAAACTATTAGAATGATTTAAAGTTATTTATAGTTTAATATAGTAAATTTAGAACAAAATAAAAATGTTTAAATACTATAAAAATATATTATATTTAGTTATATAAATTGTGGAGGGTGATAAATGTACTTGGAATTTTGGATAATACTTACAATCCTATTTTTAATTGGGGAATTGATGACTGGAGGATTTTACCTATTATCCATAGGAATAGGGGCAATAGCTGCAGCTATACTAAATTATCTTCAATACAGCATTACAAGCCAAATAATCGCATTCATTTTGATTACATTGATTTTCATATTGATTTCAAGACCATTAAATAGGAAATTAAATCAGAATACTGTTGATAAGAAATCAAATACTGAAAGGTTGATTGGCTTAAAGGCAAAAGCTACAGAGGATATCGATTCACATAAGATTGGAACAATCAAAGTGAATGGGGAAATCTGGAAAGCAATCTCTGATGAAATGATAACCCAAGGAGAAGAAATGGAAATCATTGACATAGAAGGAGTCAAGTTAAGAGTAAAGAAATTAGATGATTAGATAATAGATAATTAATAGTTAATATTTACTACTTAAAATTAGTTAATAATTAGGTAATAATTGTTAGAATGAAACTTTAAAAACGTTTAGAAGGTGAAAGAATGAGCATCATATTATTGATTTTAATCATAATAATCCTTGTAGTATTTGCATCAAAAACTTTGCAAATTTTAAGACCTTATGAAAAGGGTGTTGTAGAGAGATTAGGCAAATATAACAGAACTGTTGAAAGCGGTTTGAACATTACCATTCCATTTGTAGAAACCATTAGAAAAGTTGATTTGAGGGAACAGGTAGTGGATGTTCCACCTCAAGAGGTAATTACAAAGGATAACGCAGTTGTAGTTGTTGATTGTGTAATCTTTTATGAAGTCATTGACGCATTCAATGCGGTTTATAATGTTGCAAACTTCTATCAGGCAATTACCAAACTCGCTCAAACAAACTTAAGGAACATCATCGGGGATTTGGAATTGGACCAAACCTTGACTTCAAGGGAAATGATCAACACAGAATTACGTGAAGTTCTTGATGTTGCAACTGACAAATGGGGAACAAAAGTAGTTAGAGTTGAAATTCAAAGAATTGAACCTCCAAAAGACATTGTTGAAGCAATGAGTAAACAGATGAAAGCTGAAAGGTTCAAAAGAGCTACAATCTTAGAATCTGAAGGTTATAAGGAATCCGAAATCCAAAAAGCTGAAGGAGACAAGCAAGCGAAAATCCTTGCAGCTGAAGCAGAAGCAGAAGCAATCAAACAAGTTGCAGATGCTAACAAATACCGTGAAATAGCTGTTGCAGAAGGTAAGGCAAAAGCTACTGAAATAACATATAATGCAATTCACATAGGAAATCCAACAAATGACCTTATTGCAATCAAATATTTGGAAGCTCTTGAAAAAGTGGCTGATGGAAAGGCTACCAAAATCTTCTTGCCAACCGAAGTTTCAGGAATTTTAGGATCTGTTGGAGGAATTGCAGAATTATTTAAAGAAGATTCAGACAAGTCCAATGATTCCAAACTTTTAGAAGATATTGTGGAATAGATGGGGAAATAGAAAATTAGTTATTGAAACCAAATAAAGGTGATATCATGGCAAAGATGAGTTCAGTCCTATTAGGATTTATCTTAACATTAGCAGTTTATTTATTCTTTGGACGCTATGAATTCTGGGGTCTTTTAATTGTAGGATTCATAGTAGGATATGTTGCTCACGAAGGAATACTCGGTGGAATGTGGAATGCAGCACTTGCAGGTGCATTCGGTACAATTGTATCTGCAATCCTATTCATATTGCTCATAACCATTGGAGGAACTGCATTAATGGGTCCTCTTGGAGGACTAACCGGATTTACAGTATCTGGTATTTCAAGCCTATTTGCAGTTATCTTCGAAATCATCAAATATATGATTATTATGGGAATAACTGGTGCTGCAGGTGGAGCATTAAGCAAAGAGAAAAATTAAATTAAATTAAATAAAGATTTTAATTTTTCTTTTTATTCTTTTTTCTTTCTAATTATATTATTAATTATATTATCTTTTCTCTTTTTTTAGAAAAAATATTAAACTTTAAATTATATGAAAAATAAAGATTTAATAAGATATTTTAAAAAAACAAAATCTTTGAGGAATAATATAAATTTTAGTTTTAGGTGATTTAATGGTAGATGCAGAAAAAGGTAAAAAAAACCTAAAGGAAACAGAAATAAAAATTCGAATTTGCCGGATATAGATTTGAAATCATTGATATTCGGTGCAGCAGCATATGCATTTTTCCCACTTATATCATACCAATATGGTCAAGACATACTTATGGCATTTGCAGCTATTGGACCACTTTACCGGTTATAAAGCAAAAACCAATTTAAAAGCTGTTCTTTTAGGAATTGTTGGCACAACTCCATTGCTCTATTTTGCCTACGGAGGAGTTATAGGACCTTACACTCCAAGCGAAATAGGAGATTTTGTTACAGCTATAGTCATCCTTGGTCTTGGTGGTATTATGGCATACTTCAGTGCTTACCTCTACAGAAGCAGAACTAAAAACATTGCAGATTACGAAGAGGTATCCAGCTACAAAGGAACCAAAAATGTTCCTATCAAAGTGAAAAAAATGGGAGACACTGGAAGTGTAACAACAAATATCCGTAACCTCTTCTTGCCACAAAGAAAAAAGAAAGATGATGAAGAATAAAATTTAAAAATAATTAGAATTAAAGTTATACTAAAAATAATTAGAATTAAATCAATTCTAATTTTTTTCTCTTTTTTATAAAATTTTTTAAAACAATATTAAAATCCGATAAAAATAACTATTTTTTAATAATTAGTTTTATAACTATCAAACTAATTATTGTGAGATAAAAAAAAGAAAAAATAATGAAAAGAAAATTAGGTTTATGTAATAATCTTTTCAAATCCTCCATTTTCGAGTGCCATTTTAATTTCACGTGCAACTCTTCTTCCCATACTCATACCTTCACCATATTTGAGGTAACTGTAGGAAGAACCTTCCATAAATGTGTTTGTACCACCATCAGTTCTTGCACTTGTTTCAAATACAACAACTTCAAGGTTATCGTTAACAAGAGTTTGGATACAGAATGGGCCGTTTAAACCAGGTTTTACTAATTCTGCAGCACTTTTAACTAATTTATCACCGATTTCAAATGCTTGTGGAAGCAAGGATTCCCTCATTACAACAGGGTGGTTACCGGTAACAACATAGGATGGGCTAATGTCAATGGATAATTGATCTTTAGCAGGCATTCTGACAAATCCGTCAATACTGGATTCGTATCTGCTGTCCATACCCATGAGTTCTACTTCATCGTTCAATGCTGAGTAGAAGTAGTGGATACAGTAGTTACAACCGGATACATACTCTTCGATGTGAGCTTGTTCCACATCTTCATCTTCAATCCATCCACGTTCTTTCATTGCATCGATTTTTTCATTGAATTCTTCAGTAGATGAAGCTACAAAGTATCCTCTTCCACCTCTTGCTCCAGGGAATTTAACCATTACTGCACGGTCAATTTGTGAAGGGTCATCGTATTTCATTGGGATTCTGATTTTACCATTTACGAGCAATTGTCTTTCTAAGTCTCTTTCAGCTTCCCATCTTAATATGTCCCTGTTACCAAACATAGGCACATTGAACTTGTCTTCAACATTGTCTAAACCTGCATATGCAACAAAGGAACCATGAGGGATAACAATTGCATTCATGTCTCTTAATTTTTGTTGAACTTCCTCTTTTACAATGTCTTCAAATTTATCTACAATGATATATTCATCTGCAACATCGAAACGTTGATAAGGCACTTCCCTACCTTTTGCACAGACAATAGCAGTTCTAAATCCTTCTTGTTTAGCACCATTAAGAATATGCAAAGAAGTGTGACTACCTAAAGTAGCAATGGTAATGTTGTCTTTATCATACCCATCCAAAATCTCCAATATTTTTTCTTTACTAACTTTTCCCATTTTTAATCTCCTGAATAAATAATTTTCAGAAATGAATCATAAATATAACGAAATATTTATAGATAATTATATTATATTTTTATAAACTTATAAAGTTTTATTATTTAATTTTATTGCTATGATATGAAACAAAAATCATTTAAAAAAACATTATATGAAAAAATGAGAATTTTCTAAAAAACTATATAATTTATATTTAACAAATTAATTATTGATAAACAAAATATAATAATTTAAAATTAAAAATTAAAGTTAAAAATAAAAATAAAAATTAAATTAAAAATTAAATTCAATGTGTGAAATTATGTTAATTGGATTAATATCAGACACCCATATTCCAGATAGAAGAGTGAAACTTCCCCAAAAGGTATTGGAAACCTTTGAAGGAGCAGATTTAATCATTCATGCAGGAGACATAACAAATAAAAGTGTCATTGATGAATTGGAGGCAATTGCTCCTGTTGTAGCAGTTGAAGGAAATATGGATAGGGTCCATGGAGATGTAGACTTGCCTGTTTCAAAGATAATTGAAGCTGAAGGTCATAAAATCGGTGTTATTCATGGAGAGGTTTATCCAAGGGGAGACACACAGCAATTATATTACCATGCATTGCAGTTAGGAGTGAATATTCTTGTAAGCGGACATTCACATGTTGCACAACTTGAAAAGATAAAAGATGTCCTTTTGATAAATCCTGGAAGTCCAACAAATCCAAGATTATCAAATCCATCTGTTGCATTGATGGAAATAAATGGAAATGACATCAGCATAGAATTCATTCAAACAGGAAGACCAGTATGTTCTGCATTGAATTTCTATGAAGAAAAGGCTAAAAAAGATAAAGAAAACAACAAATAAAATAATTAAAAAATAATTGATTTAAAATAATTGATTTACTGATTTAATTTATAAAATTTAAACAATAGGAGGGTTAATATGGGAAGCAGATGGCAAGTGGAAAAGAAAAATGACCCTTATTACAAAAGAGCTAAAAGTGAAGAATATCGTTCAAGAGCATCATATAAACTTAAACAACTTGATAAAAAATACAAAATCATCAAAGAGGGAGACACAGTAGTGGATTTAGGTGCCGCTCCAGGTGGATGGTCTCAAGTGGCTTTAGAAAAGGTAGGTGAAGAAGGAATCGTTGTAGGGGTGGACTTAAACAGAATCAAACCATTCCAAGAACCTAATTACTTTGGAATCAGAGGAGACTTCACAAAAGAAATCGTTCAGGAAAAGGTTATGGAACTGACCCATGGAAAGGCAAAAGTGCTGATGTCAGATGCTGCACCTTCATTGACTGGAGTTAAAGACCTCGACCATTTAAGATCTGTTGACCTTGTAGAAACAGTGTTCAAGATTGCAGACAATATTCTTGAAACAGAAGGAAACCTTGTAATCAAGGCATTCCAAGGTCCAGAATACAAATGTCTTTTAGACAGCATAAAATACGATTTCAGAAAAGTGAAATCAACCAAACCACCATCATCAAGACAAAGAAGTAAAGAAATGTATATCGTAGGTTTAGGATACAGAAAAGGACCTAAAAAGAAAAAATAACCTTAAATTTTTTTTAAAAAAAAAGAGTTAAAATTACTAAAAATAGATAAAAACTAAATTAATTAAACTAAATTAACTAAAATAAACCTAAAATACAATAAAAATAGAAATAAAATAAAAGAAGTTAAATAATAAAATTATATAATTGATAAACTATTATAAGCTTCATGAGCTATTTTTAAATCTTCTCTTGCTTGTTGTAATCTTTCATCAACTTCTGAAGCGGGATTACCCATAGACAATGCACTCTCCACATCACTTAAATCATTTTGAGCCCTTACAAGCTCTATTTGTGCATTTACATATTCTTTTTCTAAAGTGATGTTGTTCATAGCATAAATCTCATTACCTGTATCATTAAACTGACTTTCCAATGCAGTGTAATTAGATTTCAATTCAGCTAATTGGTCATATTGAGTACCAGATGAAATTCCACCAGTTAAACTAGAGGAAATTACACTAAAACCAACATAAGCAACTGCAGCCACAGTAGCTATAATCATAATAACTCCTAAAACAGAAATTAGCATTGAAGTTGATTTAAATAGACCCAATCTTGATTTCTTCATAAATTCACCATAACATTATTAAAATTTTAATTAGTAATTTAATTAGTATTACTATTACTTTTAAAATTACACATATTTAAAATTTTCAATTAAATTAGTGAAAAATGAAATGAAATCAATAAAATAATAACCATAAAAAAGAAAACTGAACTTGAAATATTATAACACCTTGAAAATCATTTTTCAAAATGAATATAGTGAAAAAATAAAAAAATTTTAAAAATTAAATAAACTTTTATACGATTAAATATAAAGAATATAATACAATGAATTCCACTAACAAAACAAAAACATCACTTGCAAAATTTGAAGAATTTTTCTCTACAATTTACAAGGATGATGTATTTGAAATTTTAGAAAAATATCCTGATGAAAGGTCACTTACAATCAATTACGAAGAGTTAGAGAAGTTTGATCCTGATTTAGCTGACTTATTGATAACAAAGCCTGAAGAGGTCATTTCAGCTTCACAAAAGGCTATTAAAAATATCGATCCGTTGATGAAAGAGGATACTGAATTAAACATCAGATTTGAAAATCTTACTAATAACATTCCATTAAGCGACTTATTGAGTAAATACATTGGAAGCTTTGTATCTGCTGATGGAATTGTAAGAAAAACTGATGAGATTCGTCCACGTATTGAAACAGGAAGATTCGAATGTAGAAGCTGCATGAGAATAACTGACGTGGAACAAACCTCAGGAAACCATATTATGGAACCTTCATTATGTAGTGAATGTGGTGGAAGATCCTTTAGATTGCTTCAAGAGGAATCCAAATATATCGATACTCAAAGTGCTAGAATGCAGGAGCCTTTGGAAAACCTATCTGGGGGAACAGAGCCAAAACAAATGCTTTTGGTTTTAGAGGATGATTTAGTAGATGAATTGAACCCTGGAGATAAAGTTAGAATCACAGGAACCCTAAAGACATTTCGGGAAGAGAAAAGTGGAAAATTCAAAAACTACATCTATGTAAATCATATTGAACCATTGGAACAGGAATTTGAGGAATTGGAACTTAGTGAAGAAGATGAAGATAAAATCTTACAATTATCCAGAGACTCCCATATACACGATAAAATCATCAATTCAACTGCACCTTCAATCAAAGGTCACAGAGATGTAAAGGAAGCCATTGCATTGCAGCTCTTCGGTGGAACAGTACAACAATTGGAAGATGGTACTCGCCTAAGAGGAGACCTTCACATTCTTATTGTCGGGGACCCAGGTATAGGTAAATCACAAATACTTAAATATGTTTCAAAATTAGCTCCAAGAAGTGTTTACACAAGTGGTAAAGGTACATCTGGTGCTGGGTTAACTGCAGCAGCAGTTAGAGACGAACTTGGAGGCTGGTCTCTTGAAGCAGGTGCATTAGTACTTGGGGACCAAGGTAACGTATGTGTTGACGAATTGGATAAGATGCGTTCAGAAGACAGATCTGCACTTCACGAAGCATTGGAACAGCAAACAGTAAGTATTGCAAAAGCAGGAATCATGGCAACATTAAATACAAGATGTTCAGTGCTTGCAGCTGCAAACCCTAAATTTGGTACTTTTGACAGATACAAGACTTTAGCAAACCAAATTGACTTACCTTCACCAATTCTTTCCCGTTTCGATTTGATATTTGTAATTGAAGACAAACCAAATGTCGAAAAGGATAGGGAATTGGCAAAGCATATTCTTACAACTCACCAATATTCTAACATTGCATATGATATAGAACCAGAACTCTTAAGAAAGTATATCGCTTATGCACGTAAGAATGTCCATCCAGTACTTACAGATGAAGCAACAAAAGTATTGGAAGAATTTTATGTATCAGTGAGAACAGGTGGTATGGAAGAGGGAACTCCTGTACCAATCACTCCAAGGCAATTGGAAGCTACAATTCGTTTAGCTGAAGCAAGTGCAAAACTTCAACTCAAAAACGAAGTGGAAGCTTCAGATGCACATAGAGCAATCAGCTTGCAAAGAAGATGTTTAGAGAAAATCGGAATGGATCCTGACACCGGTAAAATCGACATTGCTAGAGTTGAAGGAAGAACTCCAACATCTGAAAGAGATAAAATGCGTGTAGTGCAGCAAGCAATTGAAGAATTGGAAGCAGAATTTGTTGATGTTCCAACAAATATCCTAAAAGAGCATCTTTCTGAAAACAACGATATAAGTGAAGAAAAAACAGATGAAATCTTAAAAATGCTCAAATCCAGAGGACTTATCTACGAACCACGTAATGGTCTTGTAAGAACATTGAAAGATTAGATTACCAATGCCCACAATAAAATTAAATGATTTGCTTGATTAAGTTTCAAGCATTTTTTTTCTATTTTTTTAAAAAATTTATAGTTTATTATTTATATAACTCATTATATAATAAATACATTAATAAATGATAAAAAATATAAATTATATTAATATAACTCAAATACTATTTTTTTAAAGAAAAATTCATAAATTTTATTTGATTATACTTATTAGAAATTATTTATTATTCCAAAGAGGTGAAAAAATGGAAGATTACGAAAACTTATTAAACAGAGCTATTGACCAATTACCTCCTGAGGTATTTGAAACAAAAAGGTTTGAACCTGTAAAGGCATACTCTGTTATTCAAGGTAATAGAACCTTTATCCAAAACTTCAAAGATGTTGCTGACTCCTTAAACAGGGACCCTCAACATGTATTAAAACACTTATTAAGAGAATTAGGTACTGCAGGTAACTTAGAAGGAGTAAGAGCAATCTTACAAGGTAAATTCAATCATTTTTTAATCAGTGAAAGAATCGATGACTATATTGAAAAATATGTTATCTGCCATGAATGTAACAGACCAGATACTAAAATCATAAGAGAAGACAGAATCTTTATATTAAAATGTGCAGCATGTGGTGCAAAAGCTCCGCTTAAACCATTATAATTTTCTTCTTTTCTAAATTTTTTATTTTTAAAAAATATAAATTAGCTATTTATCCAAATTATTAATTTTTATTCAATTTTTACATCATTAGAGTGTTTTAAAATGTTTTGTCCAGAATGTGGTGCAACAGACGTTGAAATGATAGATGGAATCTGCAAAAACTGTTTTTTAAAGAAGTTTCAGCTAATGGAAATTCCAGAAAATATCTCTGTAACAATCTGCAAACACTGCAATGCAAAGTTAGAGGAAGGAAAATGGAAAGATGAGTGCATTCCAGAAGAGGAAATCATCTACAGAGCATTGGAAAGAAACATTAAAATTTCCGATTTAGCTAAAAACGAGGAAATTGAACTTAAAATCGACCAAATGAGAGGGACAATTGCAGAATGTTATGTTGAAGCTGTTGCAACTGTTTTAGGAGAGGAAGTTGTTGAAACACATACTCCCGATGTAAAACTCAATTACTCTGTTTGCCCTGACTGCAGTAAAAGAAATGCAGGTTACTATGAAGCGGTAATCCAATTGCGTGCAGATGATAGGGAACTTAAGGAAGAGGAAATGGAAAAGGCAGAAGAGATAATCCATAGAACTCTTGAAAAGCAATTTAAAAAGGATAAATTGGCTTACATTCCTCAAGTTGCAAAGCTCAAAGAAGGAAATGATTATTACATCGGTTCTTTAAAGACTGCAAAAAAAGTTGTTGAACATCTTAAAGAGGAATTTGGTGGAACCACAAAGGAATCCCCAAGACTTATCAGTGAAGACAAATCCACTGGAAAAGGACTTTACAGAATATGGATTGCCTTAAGACTTCCAAAATTTGTTAAGGAAGATTTTGTAAAGTATAATAGTGGCATTTATCAAATCAACGATGTTGATGGAAATAGAATACAAGTTATAAACTTGGAAAATCAGGACAAAATAGCTTTAAAATGGAGAGAATATGATTCTATAGAAAAGATAGAACATTTGGAAGGAATTCATCACATCAAAATCTCCAAATTCACTTCAGATTCTTGATCCTGACGATTATAGCCCAATCGATTTGAAAATGACTGAAAAATTAGAGAAAATCAATATCAGCGAAGAGATTGATGTAATCAAAATAGATGGAAAAATCTATATTATTTAATAGTGTTATATAATCTAAAATTATAGAAAAATCATAATTATAAATCATAATTATCTAATAACCAATTATAATACTAACTACAAAAACCAATTATAAATAACCAATTATAATAACCAATTACAAAAACAAAAGTGTGATTACATGAACATTGAAGAAAAAATTGAATTAATTCAAGAAGGAACTTTAGAAATCATTGATGTAGATGAATTGAAAGAAAAGCTTGAAAAAGAGCAACCTATTGCTTATACCGGATATGAACCTTCTGGAAAAATTCATTTAGGTCATGCAGTAACAATAATGAAACTTAAACAATTACAGGATTTAGGATTTAAAATCAAAATTTTACTTGCAGATTATCATGCTTTCTTGAATGGAAAAGGAACTGTAGAGGAAATAGCTGAAACTGCAGAATACAATAAAAGATGCTTCCAAGGATTAGGACTCGCTGATGACACCGAATACATTTTAGGTTCATCTTTCCAAACTGGAAGCGAATATACTAATGACGTTTATCAATTAGCCACTTTAACCACCTTAAAAAGGGCAAAAAGAAGTATGGATCAAGTCAGTAGACATGATGACAATCCAAAAGTGGCTAGTGTAGTTTATCCATTGATGCAAACTGCAGACATGTCTGCTTTAGAAGTGGATGTTGCATTAGGAGGTATGGAACAGAGAAAAATCCAAATGTTGGCAAGGGAAAACTTACCTAGATTAGGAAAAGAAGCACCTGTCTGTATTCACACTCCTTTGATTCATGGTCTTGACGGTGATGACAAGATGTCTTCAAGCAAAGGAAATTACATTGCTGTTGACGATGATGAAAAGACCATCAAGGACAAAATCAAGAAAAGCTACTGTCCAATGGGTGAAACTGAAGGAAACCCTATCTTGGAAATTGCAGATTACTTTGTATTCTTACAACAAGACACCTTATTAATTGAAAGACCTGAGAAATTTGGTGGAAACTTAGAACTCACTAAAGATGAGTTATACCAAATGTACAGTGAAGAAAACTTGCATCCAATGGACTTGAAAAATGCAATTACAAAATACTTAATTGATTTCTTAAAGCCAGTTAGAGACTTTATGGAGTCACAAGAATAAGAATAATAAAAATTAAATCTAAAAATATTATGATTATTAATTTTTAAAAAAAGATTAAAAAGAGGGATAGAATGGAAGAAGAACCAACTGTATACGAAATGAAACTTACCAATGGAATTGGAGAACAAATGCTTGCCCATGTTATTGAACAGTTCGATGTTGAACTTAAGCAAACTGAATTCGGACCAAAACTCCAAGGTACAAAAGAAGAGCTTGAAAAAGCACAAGATTACATTGTTAAAGTAATGAAAGAAAGATTAGACGAATTAGATAAAAGATAATCTAATTGACTATCTTTACTTTTGCTTTCTTATTTTTAAAAATAAAATTAGTTAAAATTTAGAATATGATTTAAGTTTGGCTTAAATTTTCTATTTTTAGATTATAAAATACAATCTTTACAAATATCAAATAATTTTTAATATCAGAAGAGACTTTATTCGGACCATTATTTGCATCAATTATTTTAAAGTTGTCATTGGACTTGGCTAAATCCAAATAATTCTGTTTTACTCCGGTGAGGAACTCTTCATTTTCAAATTCATCAGTTCCATCACATCTTTCAACGGATTTCTTGACATCCAAATCCAAGAGCAAAACCAAATCTGGAATTTTGGCATACTTATTTAACTCTTTAATCCAATCTTGAGGGTTCTGATAAGCCAAACTTGAATAGAAAGATCTGTCACTGATAACTACAGTATTTTCATTTTCCAATCTTTCAATCTTATCCATTAGCATAAGCCTATCGGCAGCAAATAGCAACCCAAATGTTTTTTGCATGGAATCTGATTCGGCATCCCTTCGAGTGAGCAAGTCTCTGATTAACTTTCCAATTTCCAAATCAGTAGGTTCTACCAATGTTTCAACATTGAAACCGTTATCTTTCAGCCATTCCTTTAACATTTTAATCTGGGTTGATTTACCAACACCATCTATTCCTTCCAATACAATATACATAGAATAGAATTTATTTTTAAAAATATATAATTCTATTGAATTTTATTAGTTTTCACAAGCTATCACAACCATAAATATACTATATATCAATAAATTTACTATAATATTAACATTTAATATTAAAAATTATATGAAAATAGATTAAAATTATATTAGAAAAATATTAAAAATTATATGAAAATAGATTAAAATTATATTAAAAATTATAATATTAAAAAT
>CAJOMK010000003.1 GCA_905235495.1 uncultured Methanobrevibacter sp. | reverse complement strand
ATGGGAAAATGGATTTGGTAGTTAAATAAAGCCCAGGAGTTGTAAATTCTGGAATTGTATAATTAGGGTTCATCAATAATGCTGAAATCATAACAACAGCCATTATAAGGAAGACAATTCCGAATATTGGATATATTTTACCAATAATCTTATCAACAGGAAGCAATGTGGCTATAAGGAAATATGCAAAAATAATTACTAGCAAAATATGTGTTTCCACACCTGTTAAGCTTGAAAGCAAATCTGCAGCACCTGTTGCAAAAACAGCTCCCACAAAAATACCTGTAACGACTATAATAAAACCAACAATTTTTCGAACGGTATCGCCTAAATACTCACTAATGATGTCCGGCATAGATAAACCATCTTTACGTACAGACATGACTCCTGAGAAGAAATCATGCACTCCACCAATGAATATTGTACCGAACACAATCCATAAAAATGCAGCAGGACCAAATAAAGCTCCTTGAATAGCTCCAAATATAGGACCTAAACCTGCAATATTAAGAAAATGAATCAACAGGTTCTTATATTTATTCATTGGAACATAATCTACACCATTTTCTAATCTATATGCAGGTGTCACATGAGTTTCATCAACACCAACGATACGTTCCAAAAAACGACCATAAATAAAATAGGATAATATTAATGCAAATAAACAAATAAAAAATGAAATCATACTAATATTTTATTAATATAACATTTAAATAATTATTGATAAGAAAGTAAAGTAAAAAATATAAAATAAAAGTGTTTTATAATTTCAAAAAAGATAAAAAAAAAAGATAAAAAAAGAAAAAGAAATAGTTTAAATATTAATTAAACTATTTTAAAGCTTCTTCTACAGCTACTGCAACTGCTACAGTTGCACCAACCATAGGGTTGTTACCCATACCGATTAATCCCATCATTTCCACGTGGGCAGGTACAGAACTTGAACCTGCAAATTGAGCATCAGAGTGCATTCTTCCTAAAGTATCAGTCATACCATAGGAAGCAGGACCTGCTGCCATATTGTCTGGGTGCAAGGTTCTACCGGTTCCTCCACCAGAAGCGACAGAGAAGTACTTTTTACCTTGAAGGACACATTCCTTCTTATAGGTTCCAGCTACAGGGTGTTGGAATCTTGTAGGGTTTGTTGAGTTACCGGTAATTGATACGTCAACACCTTCAAGGTGCATAATAGCTACACCTTCTCTAACATCGTCAGCACCATAGCATCTGACTTTTGCTCTTTCACCATCAGAATAGGCCTTTTCTCTAACCACTTTAAATTCACCGGTGAAGTAGTCAAATTCAGTTTGAACATAAGTGAATCCGTTGATTCTTGAGATAATCAATGCTGCATCTTTTCCTAAACCATTTAAGATAACTCTTAAAGGTTCTTTTCTAACCTTATTTGCAGAGTTTGCAATACCGATTGCACCTTCTGCTGCAGCAAAACTTTCGTGACCAGCCAAGAATGCGAAACATTCGCTTTCCTCACTAAGCAACATGGATGCAAGGTTACCATGACCTAAACCTACTTTCCTGTCATCAGGAACACTTCCAGGAATACAAAATGCCTGCAATGCTTCACCAATTGCAGTTGCTGCATCACTTGCCTTTTTGCAGTCCTTTTTGATTGCAATAGCTGCACCGAGAGTATAAGCCCAACAAGCGTTTTCAAAACATATAGGCTGAACTGACTTTACAATTTCATAAGGATTAAAGCCTTTTTCATTACAAATAGCCTTTGCTTCTTCGAAGTCTTTAATGCCATATTTTTCAAAAACAGGAACTATTTGATCTATTCTTCTTTCATAACTTTCAAATAAACTCATAATAATTCCCCCTATTCCTTCCTTGGGTCAATTGTCTTAACCCCATCATCAAATCTTCCATACTGACCGCTTGCCTTTTTGATTGCTTCTGCAGGGTCTGTGCCATCTTTAATAAGGTCAAGCATTACACCCATATTGATGTATTTGTATCCGATGATTTCATCATCTTCGTCAAGTGCTATTTCAGTAATATAACCTTCAGTAAGTTCCAAGTATCTTGGTCCTTTTGCTTTTGTTGAGTAAATGGTTCCAACTTGGGATCTGTGACCTTTTCCTAAGTCTTCAAGACCCGCACCGATTGGAAGACCTCCTTCTGAAAATGCAGATTGGGTTCTACCATAAACAATCTGTAAGAATAATTCACGCATAGCGGTGTTGATTGCATCACATACAAGGTCTGTATTCAATGCTTCAAGAATTGTCTTTCCAACAAGAATTTCACCAGCCATAGCTGCAGAATGAGTCATACCAGAGCATCCAATAGTTTCCACCAATGCCTCTTCGATGATTCCTTCCTTAACATTTAAGGTTAATTTACAGCATCCTTGTTGAGGTGCACACCATCCTATACCATGAGTGAGTCCAGAAATATCACTGATTTCCTTGGATTTTACCCATTGGCCCTCTTCAGGAATTGGTGCAGGACCATGGTCTGCTCCCTTATGAACAGGACACATATTTTCAATTTCTTTTGAGTAAATCATTTCAATCTCCACTTAAAAATCTTAAAATTATTTAAATTATTTAATTATTTAAAAATTATAATAAAAAATTTAATAATTTTATAATCTTTATGTAATTATATTTGTTTTATTCATTATATAAGATTTGATTGTGTATTGTGGAAGAAATTAAAAAGGAAAAAACAGAAACTATAATCCTAAAATATGCTACTATTCTAGGAATATAATATAAAACTTTTAAAAATAGAGTATTAAATAAAAAAAATGAATAAAAAGTAAAAAAAGAAAATAGAATAAAAATTGAAAATGAAAAATTAAAAAAATGAATAAATTAAAATAATGAAAATAATTTAAAAAAAAGAAATTAGAATAAAATTTATTCTAAATTAACAAAGTTCTTAAGTATTTTCAAACCTGGAACTCCACTTTTTTCTGGGTGGAATTGTGTTGCAAATACATTATCCTTGGATACTGCAGCAGTTACATCAAATCCATAATCAGCTATTGCAGATAGATTTTCACTATCATCAAGCACTGCATGATAAGAATGTACAAAGTAAAAGTCCTTGCCGTCTACACCTTCTAAAATAGGACAATCCTTTGTTTGTTTGATTTGATTCCAACCCATATGAGGTATTTTTCTACCTTCAGGAATCTTGGCAACATGTCCTTTGAAAATATCGAGTCCCTTTACACCTGGTAATTCTTCACTTGAGGATAAAAGAACCTGAAGTCCTAAGCAAATACCTAAAAATGGCTTTCCCTCATCAATATGCTCGAAAATAACATCCTTATAAGGTTCAATATTCTCCATAGCAGTCCCGAAAGCACCTACACCTGGAAGAACAAGATGTTTTGCATTTGCTATCTCTGATGAATCATCTGTAATGATTGCCTCTGAACCTATCTTCTTAAAACTATTGGAAATGCTTCTGAGATTTCCACTTTTATAATCAATAACTGTAATCATAAAATTACCTACTATTCAATAGATTAAAAATACAATGAAAATAAAAATTTAAATTAAAATTAAATTAAATTTAACTTAAATTTAGGTTTAATATATTAAACTATTTTTAGAAAAAATTTTTCTATAATTTAAATTAAAATAACGATTAATTAAAATGATAGTTAAACAAATAAATATTAATTTTCTTGCATCTCCCATTCAATAACTGAACGTATCATCATACCAAAGTCAGAATCTACTATCTCATCTACACCTAATGTCTTAGAATGAGCATCTAATTCAGTAATTACATGTGAGTACCCTAATTCATTAAGTGGTTGAACAAGTCTTGGACCATCTGTAACTGCAACGGTTTCACAGTCAAGCTCTTCAACATACAACGCATGTGGAACACCAGCAACAATGACAAGATCTGGCTTGATTTCTTTAAGATATTCCTCTGCCTTTCTTGGAGTGATTGGATATTCATCTAATCCACCAGTAATGCATTCAATATCAATTCCAGTTTCATTTAATTCTTTGCTTATATTTACTACATGCTGTCTTATTCTTGGAAGACCAATGTTTTCATCTAAATTAGTAATGAAATGAAGATTTTCTATATCCTTATTAGACTCTGCACCATCAACAAGTGAAGAGAAATCACAATTTAATATGTCTGCAAAGAGATAAGAGGTTTCCTTTTTAGCATTCAATACAAATGCTACATTTTTACCTTCCTTGATTGCTTTTACAATGATTCTTGCAACCTTTTCCTTGCTTTCTCCAAAATTAGGCTTGATGTATTTACCTTGTGCCATTCCACGAGTCTTTTCAACATGTGTTGCAAGCCTTAGCATTTCATTTTGACGATCAGCTTCCTCTTGAGGGATTACACCATATTCTACAGCAGCGTTAAGCACTGCAATAGCTCCTTCTGTATTGTCTCCTTCACCGAAACCACCATGAGATTCCACTGGCAAGATAACACAATCAAGACCAAGGTTTTCAATTGGCTCTTTTAAGTCTTCACCAATAATCATACTTGCACAAGTTCCTACAATACCCATTAATTTTGGATTGAATGTATCATAAGCCTCTTGCAAGGTTTCTTGAAGCTTTTCGCCAGCACCTAAGATAAAATCATTTTCAGCCATAGCTGTTGTTACAACTCTAACACCATCGCTTTCAAGAAGCCTTCCTGTTCTAAAGCAACAGCCATGTGGTCCATGCATAACAATTACATCTGCATTTAAATCTCTTAAAGTATATAGAGAAGCTGCTATTGGACTTGGACGTGGATGCATCATTTTATCACCCAAAAATAAAATAACCTTAATATGTTTTTAATTAAACAAAGTACATTTAATGTGTTACAATCTTAATAATATCTCTGTCTTGAAGTTCATAATCACTTGCAATTCTCATGCTCTTTCTTGCATCTACTGCATGCATGAACTTATCACCAATATCTGTGTGAATGATATATGCAAATTCACGAGGAGTTGAACCTTTAGGTACTAAGAAAGCATCTGGGAGCACATTTCCTTTTTGATCTGTAAGCTTATTCTCGTCTCCTACAGGATAGACAACAATCATGTCTAAAAGGTCAAATACTGCAGTATTCAATGCCTTTTGAATACCAGTGCTGCCGTAAGCATCAAGGATATTTGTTTGAATATATTCTAAAGCCTTGATTTGATTAGCATTTAATTTGCTTTCATCTATGATTTCAAAACTGCTGTCTCCAGAAATGTATGAAATCAACCCTGCTCTTGTAGCATTCATAAGTGCAAGCTCTGATTCAGCAGAAGTTGGAATTACACGAGGATATTTTTCCTGCATTCTTTCAATGTTTTCACGTGCTCCAGGCAAATCTGCTTTGTTTGCAATTACAAGGGAAGGTTTCGCAATATTCAATAGATTGCGTACAAATTCAATCAGGTCTTCCTCTTCCCATTTGCTGTAATCAGGACTGACTGTTCTTAATGCTTCAATTACATCTTCAATTAGAATACCAGTACCGGACAATTGGTCAAAAAGAACCTTTGAAATGTCTAAATGTTCAGCTTCAACCTTACGGATAAGCCTTACCCAATTCTTGCTAACGATTCCATACATCCACATGACGATTTCATGTTCTAAAAATTCAATGTCTTCCAATGGATTATGTGAACCTGGGTCAACTGGATTTCCTTCTGCATCAGTAGAACCTGAAGCATCAATTACGTGAATGAAGACTTTAGCTTGCATCAAGTCATCTAAGAACTTGTTTCCGAGTCCCTTACCTTCATGAGCCCCTGGTACAAGCCCTGCAACATCTATCAATTCTATAGGAATCAATCTTGTTCCGTCAATGCATTGAGAGTTTTGTGGGTTGCATGTGACATTCATTTCCTTGCACGGACATTCACTGATAACATGAGCAACAGCCTTATTTGCATCTATGGTTGTAAATGGATAATTAGCCATTTCCACTTGAGATGCAGTAGCTGAATTAAAAAATGAGGATTTTCCTACATTCGGTTTACCTGTAACTGCAATTTGAAGCATAATATCATTCCTAATTATTATAAAAATGTAAATTAATTTAATTTTTGTTTATTTATGATTAAAATTAGTTTCTTTATTTTTTTAAAAAAAAATTTTAATTATTATAATACTTTATTATATCTATTTTACAAAGTATAAAAAATTATTTAAAAAATAGTTTTATTAATATGAAACAGTATTAAGAAATATGCAGAAATAATCAAAAAATTAAAAAAAAATAGATAAAAAAGAATAATATAAAAATAAAAAAAGAAAATAGCTAAAAAGCTATCATTTTAAATTTAAAAGTTTAATTAACCTATGTATCTGAGGTCATCTTGAGGTTGTTGTGGTGCTTGTTGACCCATTGCCCTTTGAAGCATTTCTTGCTCTATTTGTTGAACTTGGGAAATCATTTCACGAATCTCCTCAGCTTTTGCCTCTAACTCCTCAGTACTTGCTTCAAGTTTTACAAGAATAGCTAATTTATGCAAAATAGCTTCAGCTGCTTCAGCATCAATGAAATAACCAGGAGTTTTACCCATTAAACAAGCTCCTTTCATTCCTCTGAGCCTACCTAAACTTAAGAATAAACCAGAAGCACCAACGATACCGCCATCAGCAGATCTGATTTCAACATCTGCTTCCTTGAGTACTTCAATAATTTCCTCATCGGTAGCAGCACCTAAAACACGGTCATCTGTACCTTCAATAGGTTGACCAGTAGCAAGACCACCTAAAGTATAAAACTCTTTAACTCCTTTTGATTCTACAAAATCAAGGATAGAGCCACAGAGTTCGTATTGACCTTCTGATTCCAATCCTTGACAATTACCTACTAAAAATATGAAATCCCTTTCATCTGCACCTGCAGATTTCAAGTAATACAATTCATTTGTCATATCCTCAACGATTCCTCCTTCACCAACAAGAACTTGTGGAGGGAAGTGTGGGGAATAGATTTCCACAAATTTAGTAGCTTCCAATTCATCAATTACATGATCAATTGCTAATTTTCCTACATGACCGACTCCAGGAAGTGCTTCAATAAATATAGGATTGTTTAAACTAACTTCTTCTAATACTTTAAATTGAGTTGTTCTCATGAGATCACCATAAAAGAACATTTTTAATAAATAATATAATAATCGTAAAATCTAAAAAAATAGAAAAAATAGAATAATTGTTTTAAAACTAGTAATACTGCTAATTCAAAACGTTTATTATTCCTTATTAAGCATCTCTTTTTTTAATTGCCTACGGTATTTACCATACTTATCCTCAACTGAAAATTTAGGAGGATAAATCACTTTCAACTCTCCACCGCAATTTGGACATTGAGGTTTAAGTGTGTAAATATTGCAAACAGGACACTTTTTCATTTTCATTTTCATCTGATTCACTAATTAATTTTCAATTTCACGTAAGAATTCTCCACTACCTTCTGCATCTTCTACAATAGCAATAGCTTTTTCAGCTGCTTCTTTCAATTGCTTTTCAGCAAGTAAATAATCAGTAGAAGTTACAGTAATTCTGTAACGAGGAGCTCCAACACATTGAACTTCAATGTTTTCAGATTCTGCTGCCATAAGCGCTTTCTTAATAACTTCTACACCATCTGGGTTGTAGTTCTTAATGTCTACATATCCACTGATGTGAACTTCAGGTGGTTGGATGTTCTTAACAGCAACTTCAGTTATGGCATCAGCCCACTCTTGGCTGATTCCTTCTTCAGTAAGGGTTTCTGTTCCTTCTTCAGCAGAACTTTCAAATGCACCGTAGATATCTCCGAAGATATCCATAAGTTCATATCCCACTTCATCATAAGCAGTATCCAAGTCTTTATCTAAAGATTTAGCAGCTAATTCTAAGAATTTTTCAGCTTTTTGTTCAATTTTCCATTGTTGAATCTTTTTAGTCCTTTGGTCTTCTCTAATTCTTTTTAAGGAAGCATCCACATGACCTTTTTTAGGATTAACCCTTAAAACACGAGCAACAATCTTTTGATTTTCTCTTACATGATCTCGAATATTTTTTACCCAACCAGAAGAAACTTCAGAAATATGAATAAAAGCTTCTTTACCTGCGTATTCTTCTAAGTTAGCAAATGCACCATAGTTAACAACTTTGTAGACAGTACCTACAATAAGTTCTCCTTCATTTGGCCATTCTTGACTTTTTCTTACCAATTAAAACACCGAAATAAAAATAGTTTGATAAGTAATTGAAAATTACCTACCTTTATTCTAAGATTACATAATGACTAATAAATAGAATATTAATTGAAATTAATTTTAATATAAAATATTGATTAGTCATTAATAATTTTAAGCTTAATCTAAAACTTCATCGATGTGAGCCATGATTTTAGCTTTTCCACCACGAGATTTAACGATGGTTTTACCACAGATGATACATTTTACATCAGAAGCTGCACGATCGAAAATGATTTGTTCGTTATCACAATCTAAACATTTAACTCTTAAAAAGTTACCTCTTCCATTACTTGCCATACAAATCACCTAGTTAGATACCCATTCAGGTTTTCCTACTCTGAAAGATTTCCTGATGTGGGATTTTCCACATTCTTTACATTTGTATCTTAAATCTAATTTTTTAACCGGCTTGTTACCACCAGGTAATGGTCTTGGATAACCTCTGTACCCTGCGGTAACTCTTCTGAATTGTCTTTGTCCCCATTTTAACTCACTAGCTTTTCTCTTTTTGGAAGTGTGAACTTCGTGCATAGTGTGTTTCTTACAATGTGGACAGTAAGTTCTTTTTTCTTTAGGCATTTTCATTTTCTTCACCTTTAATAATTTTCTCTGTTAAAAGACTTTTAGAACTTAATTAACAGATTATATAATAAATAATTACAACAAACCAATTGGAACTGTTTAGGTTTCCATTTAGCATGAGGATAAATTATAACATACTAATAAGAACATTTTTCAGTTTCCTACGAGCATGAGAGTATCTACACATTCTTATAAAAAATATTTTTACATCAAATAATCTAATAATCATTGATAGAATAAACTAAAAAGCTTAAAAACTTTAAAAAAAGATTTAACATATTGTAAATCTTGGAATCTAATAATTAAAAAAATATTTTAAAATAAGAAAATATCATATTATTATAGATACATTAATTATATATGATTGGAATCTATATATAAAGTTTTGTATTATATAATATATAAAATAGTGAGGAAATTAATAAATTTTGAGATGAAATGTATCAAAAATTCAAAATTTCCAGATTTAATGCTTTACTAAACTTGCCTTATTATTCTCAATAAGAATTTGAGCAGTTATGTTCGGCAAAATCACTACATCATTTTCAAGGAAAGGACCATAAATCTTTCCATCAATACCTACCATCTCACCAAGATTTTCACTGATTACAACAGTTGCATTCTCTATTTCATCCTTAGCAAACACTCCACCTCTTGTCTTATCAACAGGTTTTTTAGGAGCTTCTTCTTTTTGTGATGGTTTATCAAAAACACCAGCAGGCATATCTCGTTTTGACTTTAGATCAATGCCTGATGAAAATCCAAGCTCAGCTTGAGCTGATTGCTGTTTGGAAAAACTCTCTTCTTTAATTTCGGGCTCTTTTTCATCAGATGATGCTTGTATCTCCTCTGTTGATGTTTCTGTCTTAGGTTTTTTCGGTTTTGCAAAGATTAGATTGAAGTCATCTTCAGATGGTTGAGCATAATCTGACCCTGCAGCAATTGCATTATAATAGTCATCATCATAATTAGGTTCCAATTTGTCTAAATCCACAAATTGGCTATCAGGATTTTTGAAAATATCATTGACGTTATCTGATGTTATGCTCTTAGGCTTGGAACTTTCTTCAGCTGATGGAGTTTCCGCTTTTGGTTCCTCAACATTAACTTGAACC
This sequence comes from uncultured Methanobrevibacter sp., assembly GCA_905235495.1. Lineage (GTDB taxonomy): Archaea > Methanobacteriota > Methanobacteria > Methanobacteriales > Methanobacteriaceae > Methanobrevibacter. The sequence goes on along the minus strand of CAJOMK010000003.1, from coordinate 11,204 downwards.
TCAAATTGGCTGTCATCTTCTACATAGACATCCTCTGAATCTATTTGAACTTCTTCAACTGAATCTTGAGCCTCTACTACAGAATCTTGGACAGATCCCTCATGAACATCCTCTTGAGCATCAACTGGAGCAGCTTGACTTGGGTACTTTTGACTAGCTACCTGCCTATCAATGTTTTCGTACTTTTCATCGGTTACTACTTTAGCATTTTTAATTTGGTTTAACCTATCTAAAACCTCATCAGACTCGCCGAGAGCATCAGAAATCTCATCTTCCAAATAATCATCAACTGAACTTTCAGACTCAATAGCTTGAACGGATTCATAAGAATCTTCTACAAAACTAGTTTCTCCATCTTCATCGAAATCTTTATCATACTCTTCTCCTTCATCTTCCAGCGAAGTATCATCAAGAGAACCTTCCTCAGCATATTCATCTAAGGAAATTCTATATCTATGACTTTTAAGAGCATCCATCAATGAGAAATATAATGTTTCCTCTTCATCTGTAAGATTCAATGGAGTTGTATCCAACAGGTCAAATTGGGGATTTTCCTTTTTAAATAAAAGAAAAGACCTATATATATTATTGTTAGCGGCTTGTGTAATTTTAGATTCCCTGAGTTCACAGATTTCAGTTGCAATCCTTTGAGCATTATTCAATAATAATTGCTCATTACTAAAAGGATCACTAGCTACGGAATGCTCAAGACTTCTAATATAATCACGTAATTGCTTATAGAAATCATTTTCTACTCTCGCCAGAGAAGATTTGTTACGTTCCTCCTTTTGAACTCTGCGTAAAACTTGGAAAAAGTCGCCTTGCATAATAATCATCTATAATAAAAATAAATTTAAAGTCTAAGATTAACGATAATAATCATCACATTTTTAAATACTAATTTCAGTTTAATAAAGTCAATAATGTATAAAATTTGGAAATGGTGTAAAAAAATAAATAAATAAATAAATTTATTTTAGAGTTTATTTAGATTAAATACTAGATTAATCTAGTCCATTTAGTCTTCAGATTCAATTCTTGGAGCAAGCAAGAAACTGAGTTCTCCATCTTCAGATACCATTTTAAGACTAAGTGTTAATGGCATGTCGTTTCCAAGAGAGATGGTTGCAATTTCAGAGAATTTGTCTGCTTTAAGCATTTCTCTAATTTTTTCTAAAGAGAAAATGGATTTAGCTTTAGTGTCTATTTTTTCACCATGTAAATATTCAATGTTTGCATCTCCAAACTCACCTTCAGCAGATGCATAGAAGTTTTCTTGATCTACCATTAAAGTAATCTTATCAGAGAAGATATCCATATCTTGGATTGAATCTTTCAAGAGAGTGAAAGGAATCTCAAACTCGGTAGGATAATCTAATGATGGAGGTGCAGGTGAATCATATTCAATATCAATCAATCTGATTTTGAAAGTTCTAGTAGCTTCACCAACAAAAGTAAGAATAAGGTTTCCTTCATCTAATGACATTAAAACACGGTCATTAGCTTTGGAACGTTTTAATACTTTCATTAACTCATCAGTGTCAACATTAATCTTTTCAGGTTCATCGCAAATGAACTCATCAAATAAACTGGATTTAAGTTCGAGATGAACAAAGGTAATGTGACTACGATCTAAGGCATCTAAACGAAAACCTTCACTATCAGTTTGGATTTGTACTTCATCAACAATTGATGAAATAGCGTCAAAACTGGTTTTTAAAATACTTGAATCACTTAACTCAGCTTTAAACATAAAAATCAACTCTTGATTTAATTTTAAGCATTGATTATTTATTTTATAAAAATAATGCATAATTTAATTTTTTTGATTAAATAAAATTGTATATTTTATTATAATATTATTTAGTATTTAATCATTTATAAATCTAATTAAAAGTGAAAATTTTTAAAAAAAATTTGAATAAAAAAATTCTAATTAATTAGAAAAATTATATGAAAATTGATAAAAATTAGATAAATATTATATGAAAATTAGAAAAAATATTTTACAAAAATCTTAAAAAAAAAAAATTAAATTTAAAAAATGCGAGTATACACTTTAAGTAAATAAAAAAAGAAAAGAAACGAAAGAAAATAAAAATAAAAATTAAATAAAAATAAGAATTAAATAAAAATAAGAATTAAATAAAAATAAAATAAACTAAAAATAAAAACAAGTTTAAGAAAATTATTCTTTTCTTAAGCTGTTATCAAAATTGGTTCCTTCAATAATTCTTCTTTTTTTCTCATCCAATTCTTGAGCTTTCCTTTCTTTTTCCGCTAATTCTTCTTCACTTAAAGCATCACTATCGAATTTTGATAAATCAACAGACTTTTTAAATTGAGGTTTGGAAGGAGCAGAATCATCTATCTCATCAGTATCATCATCAAAATCATATTTGGAATACTTGTCTTCCAATTCATTTATTTTCTCAAGTTCTAAGTCAGAATTAGCATCCTCTTCAATGTTTTCCTCAAGAGAATATTCGATGCTTTCAAATTCTTCTTCAATTGGACTTTGATCATCAGCAAGAACAGTTTCCTCTTCGACAGGAGCATCCTTAACTACATCAAAATCATCATTGGTTTCAAAGGAATCAACAATAGGTCCTTCATCCAAATCCTCTTCAACAGGAACATCATCAACCAAATCGTAACCCTCAGATTCATCTCCGAAATCATATTTGGGATACTTGTCTTCCAAACTTGACTCTTCAGATTGTTCGTTTAATGTAGAATGAATAGGGATTATCTCATCAGGTTCATCTTCGTAATCATCAGAAACTTCTGTTGAATCGGCATTTTCATGCTCTTTAAAAGAAGATTGATTTTTTTGAGAAGTTAAATTTGATTCGGAATACAAAGAATCGATATCATCATCAGAAACTTTATCAACCTTGTTTTTCTCATCCAAATCTTTAGAGGAATCAACAGATTTGTCTTTATCGTCTTTATCGGAAAAATCAGAATCTTTATTTCTTTTAAACATGCCAAAGACGGCATCAAAATCATCACGAGAAATAATATCCTCGCTTATATCATCATAATCAATACTTTTAATGCTGTTGAACGTATCGATTATCAACGAAGACTTTGAAGAAGAGAAGAACTTCAATAAAGAAAATCCGATAATAATTAGTCCAATAATAACTAATAAAATAGCAAGTCCTGCAGTTTCACCGGATAAAACATTATCCACTACTTTTTCAGAATTTGAAGCATAATAAGTAATTCCTATTAAAAGAATAACTAAACCTACAATAAAACCAACGATGGTTATGATTGTAGATGAATCGAAAAGATCAAATGATTTGTCTGAAACCTCTATAGATTTTTTCTCATCATTAATCAATACACCTTGAGAAGATTGGCCGATATTCTCGTCTATATCCTCATCTGCTAATACATCATCACTGCCCTTTAGAGAGACGAGAGAATCTTCATCACCTATATCTTCAATACTTTCAGTAGATTCACTAAATACATCTGCATCAGTTTCATCATCAGAATCAACATCATAATCTTCAATTTCAGCTGATTCTTCAAGATTTGCTTCATCCAAAGCATCTAAATCAGGATTGATAATTACTCCTCCTTCAATAGGCTCTTCATCCAAAGCATCAGATTCTAAATCCCTATATTCATCATGAATAGGTATAATCCCATCTACAGAAGAATCATCAGAGTAGGAATCTCCAGAAATTCCATCCTCAAATTCCAATTCATTGAAAACTTCGGAGATGGATTTAGATTTAGTAAATCTAGTTTTTTTATTAGAAGTGGAATCATTAGCTCTGGGAGCGGATTCATCGGTTCCCTTGGAACCGTCTTCCATATTGTTATTTGAATTAGACATTTTATCTCCTTACTTAAAAATACTAAGAATACTCACTCATAAACTTTTTAACACACCATAATATCCTTAATAAAATCGCTATAAATACGATTAAATGAATAATAAACATAAAATTTAATTAAAAACTAAAATAAAAATTAATAAATTGATATGATCAATTTACAGAATTAATCATATCCTCTCCATTTATAACCACATTTTTCACAAGTGAAGAAACGGGTTGGTGCCTCATCAGCACTACGAGTTTGAAGCAATTCATAAGAAGCACGATCATGTCCACATTTAGGACAAAATTCCCTTACAGTAGAACGTAAACCGCTTTCATCCCCTCTCATTATAACGGTTTCGACAGATTCTACTTTTTTGTCAACTGAATATTCAGTCTTATCTACTTCAGATGAATTATAACCGCAGGTGGAACATTTTAAAACAATAGGAGCGTCCTCATCATCTCCATCTTTTTGAGGAAGAATCATACCGCCACATTTAGGACAAAATTCCATTAATCAACCTCCATAATAACTAATACTACTCTTTAAAAACCAAAATTAAAAAATTTTTTAAAAAACAAATTTCAAACAAAACTAATGCGATTATAATCTCCTATAATTATAATCCTTGAAACATTTACATACATATATTCAGTTTAAAAAAATTTTAAAACTTCAGTTCATAAATTTCGTAAATGATTAAACTATTTTATAACATTCTTATAAATTAGTTTATTAAGTCATAGTATTTAAACTTAATTTAAAAATAGGGTAAAAAACGCTTTAAAATTAAGAAAAATTGTAAAAATTTAGTAAAAGAAAATAATAAAAACAAATATTAAGTAGATTAAAAAATGGTAAAAAATTTATAATTTTTTTAAAAAAATTATGAAAAAATGAGAGTATTTGTTGAGAATAATTTTGAAAAATTTTTAACAAAAAATCTATACTGTATAATAGAAAAATTCTTAGAAAAAAATAGAAGATGAAGAATAAAAATTAATTCTCATTATCCAAATAATTCTTAGCATCGTTTAAAATTGTCATATGATCAAATGCAATATTTAATTTTTTCAAGTCATCAAATGAATATACGCCAATATCCTTAGCATCATCATCTTCATTTGCATCATCAAAGTTTCCACGAGCCAAATAAGTTACAGATACTGTATGTCTTCTTGGATCACGGTCTGGTTCAGAATAGACATTGAGCAAATCAATAAGTTCAACATCAATGGATGTCTCTTCCTTCGCTTCCCTTATTGCAGCATCCTCAGTAGTTTCACCATAATCTACAAATCCACCAGGTAATGCCCAATATTCTTTAAATGGGTCGTTTTTCCTTTGAATGAGTATAAATTCGTGGTTATCATTAAAAATAAAAATATCAACAGTCAATGACGGAATTTTGTATTTAATATTATCACCCCAAAATAAAATCAATAATATATTAAAAATTAATAAATAGTTTAAATTTATAGAATAGTCAGAAAATAAAAGAAGACAAAATAATGAATAAAATAAAAATAGAAAACAAATAAAGAAATCTCTAAACAATAGAAAAAGTTTTGGTCAAGGTTTTGAGCCGAAGGCTCAAAAAGCTTGGGTTAAATACCCTCAACCAATCCTTTAAATTCAGCAGTCTCTTCTTTTAATCTTTGAGCTGCTTTTAAGAGAGAGTCTCTTGGTCTTTTTGTCCTTTTGGTTTTAATGGTCATGATAGGTTCACCGGTAAGTGGGTGGTCAATACCATAAACCGCATATTCTACATCATTATCTTCCATAAGATATTTTCTTAAAACATTACAAAGAGAGTGGTTTTCTCCATGAACAATAATTTCGAGTTCTAATTTGGTATCTTTAACAAATTCAATTTCCATGTTATCTTTTCCTTAAATAAATGAACTTTTCAACAATAGGATATAAAAAATCATAAATTTTGATTAAAAATTTCTAATTTAATAATCATAATTTTTAGAAACTTTTCTTTTTTCTTTTCTATCACATACAGGACAGTATACTTCAGATTCATTGCAAGGATCCATAAAGGTTCTGCATCTGGTACACATAGCCTTTATGACACCTGAAGTGATGTCTTCAGTATTCAAATCAAGGTTGTCTCCCATGATTTTAACAACTTTTGCTTCAATTAAGTCTCCAATTCTAAAAGCATCTGTAAGTTTATCAATGTATCCAGGAGTAACTTGAGAGATATGAATAGCTGCCATATAAGGAAGAGCCAATTCACGTTTGAATCCTTTTTTAGCATAAATAGTAATCAAAGCTCTTTGTCCACGCACATCCTTCACTTCACCATATACAATATCTCCAACTCTCAATAAGTTTGGACCGCCGGATTTTGATATTACAGAGATTTCCCTTTCTTCAACATCAATAAATACATTTCCTGGAACACCCGATTTAACACTTCCATCATCTTCATATGCTCCTGGACCTGGTAAAAATTGTTCACTTACACTTAAAAAATCACCCGGCATTACAAAATCTCCAGATTCAATTTTCATCTAAACACCTCATTTGGCAATCAAGCCATATTTCAATTTTAAACCAGATTTTATAATTCCATTTATAAAATCAAAGACAATGAATTTAAATTCTAGACTTTATAATTCCATTTATAAAATCAAGAGGACGAATCTAAATTCTAAATTTTACAATTCCGTTTATAAAATTTATTATAAAAAATATGATAAGCAAAATTTTCATAAAATTGTCTATTATTTATATGTAAATTATTTATGGTTTTTAGTAATATATAAAAAATTCGGTTTTTAGAGTTTGTTTTTAGATTATAAAACAATTAAAAATAAAAAATATGGGAAATAATAGAAAACTAGAAAATAATTGCTAAGATTAAAAAATGAAAATAAATGAAAATCTATTGATAGTACCTATCTTCAAATAGAATTTCATCTAATTGATACTTTTCCCATTCTCTTTTGTTTAAAACAATCTCTAACTCTTTAGGAGTGATTACAGGTTTCTTATACATCTGAGAGTCATCAATAGCTATCCTTGGACATGCAGTTACAACAAATGCTTCAAGTTCCATATATGGCAGCAAGACATCAGGATTGACATGATCCATAAGCAGAATATAAGCTTCCATTCCTTCATCTTCAAGTAACTTTTTAAGTTCCTTAGCTAATTTCATCCGATATTGCCCTTCCTTTGAAGAGACAATGATTCCCCATTTTGTAGCTTCTTTTGCCTTTACGATTATTGCAAATCTGATTCTTAAGATTCTATCTGCATAGGCACTCATTTCACGAATGTCCCCACTGTATGGGTCAATAGCTAAAACAGGAACTTTTGTAAACAAATAGATTCCTAAAGGGTGGAAATTGCCACTTCCTAAAAACAAGTAAATATCAGCACCTAAATTCTTTATGGAAGCGAAATTGCATCCTAAAACCTGACCTTCTCTTGTGCTTCTTGAAGAACCTATAACCACTTCCTTTCCATTGTCCTCCAAAAAGTCAACAATCTCATCAAGCAAATGCAAATGCTGTGCAGTTGTTGCAATGGCCACTTTGGAATAATCCTGCAATTCTTCCAATGCTTCTTCCAAATAATCCTTAACCTTGACATTAGCTTTAGCTTCAATAAACATTGTAGGAATGCTGTATTTAAGTGGGAGAGGAGTGTGTCCATAATGAACAATGAAATCCACGATTCCATTCATTTTTCTATCAGAAACATCACAAGCTCCAAAGCAAGGATCCGCCGATACGATAACAGTAGCCTCTGTTTGCTTTTCAATCTCACGAGCAAGAGCTATTGCCTGCATCTTAAGGCCATCTGGAAACTGCAAGCCTACATTCCTAACATTCAAAGAGTTGATTTTCTTTATAACTCTCTTTAGTTCCATATCATATAATTCCATTTTATCAACTAATTAATATTTTAAAATAAAGACAGGTTAATCCCAATTAAATCCAAGGTTTCATACTAAGAATCAAAAAATAAAAAATAAAATATGAGATATAAGAGTAGAAAACTGATTATATCAAAGAATCTACTATTACTTTTCCATCAATCACATCTAATTTTACAAGAGTCTTGATTTCTTCACCGGTAGCTTCTTCTACAACCGTTTTACCTTCACCTTTCTCTACAACTACAGCGGTGTGAACCAAATTAACACCCATAATCTGTAATTCTTTTATCAAAGCAGTAAGAGTTCCTCCAGTACTTACCACATCATCTACCAAAATGATATTGTCTCCTTCCCTCAAGTCGTTGACGTATAATTTAGAGGTTGCATAACCAGTGTGTTTCAAGATTTCATGTTCTCCTTCCAAACCATATTGTCTTTTACGAATGACTAAAAAAGGAAGGCCTGTTTCCAAAGCCAATGCAGTAGCAATGTGAATACCCATCGCTTCAACACCTACAATCTTGTCAACGCCAGACAAGTTCAATTTTTCATTTAATACCTGTGCAATTTCCTTTAAGACGCAAGGGTCCAATGCAGGCACTCCATCACTTATACCATGAACAAAATAATCATAAGCCCCTTTTTTAACAACTGGTGCATTTCTTTCTACTAATTTTTCAAGCATTTTAAAACCTCTTAACTACTATAAACATAAAATATATTTTCAAACTAAATTTCTTTGAAATTCAGTATTAAATCCCAATAAATTTATTTACTCCTATCAATAATTTTATAATAAAAGATAAATAAACTTTTATATAATATTAAGTTATACATTAAAGTTAATAAGATAAACTATTAATAAACTATTTACCGAATATTAAAACTTATCAAAAAAATTATCAGATAATTATCAAAAAATAATTATAATTAGAATAAAACAATCTAAAAGGAAAAGATAATATGTCAATGTTAGGAAGTTTAGGAGAAAACCTTACAAACACCATGAAAAAATTGGCGGGAATGAGTATTATTGACAAAAAGGTTGTTAAAGAAGTTGTAAAAGATATTCAAAGAGCTTTAATTCAAGCGGACGTAAACATTAATCTTGTTTTAAAATTATCAAAAACAATCGAAGAAAGAGCACTTAATGAAGAGCCGCCAAAAGGAATTACACCAAGGGAACATGTAATTACAATTATCTATGAAGAAATGGTTAATTTGCTTGGAAGTGAAGCAAAAGAGCTTGAAATCAATAAAAAGCCATTCCAAATATTGTTCTTAGGATTGCAAGGTAGTGGTAAAACCACCACCATCGGTAAATTATGCAAATACCTTCAAAAAAAAGGTTTCTCTCCAGCAGTTGTTTGTACAGACACTTGGAGACCTGCAGCATATGAACAGTTAAGGCAATTAACTGAAGAATTGCAAATCCAACTTTATGGAGACCCTGAAAACAAGGATGCATTAGACCTTGCTGAAAAGGGTTTGAAAAAGTTCAAAAACCAAAAGATCATTATCTTCGATACTGCAGGTAGGCATAAAAACGAAGAGGACCTTATCGAAGAGATGAATAAATTAGATAAGATCATCGAACCAGATGAATCCATTCTCGTTATCGACGGTACTATAGGTCAACAGGCTGGAGAACAAGCTAAAGTATTCTCACAAGCAACCGATATCGGTTCAATCATCATTTCAAAATTAGACGGTACAGCTAAAGGGGGAGGAGCTCTCTCTGCAGTAGCTGAAACTGGTGCACCAATCAAATTCATTGGTACCGGTGAAAGAATCGATGATTTTGAAGCATTCGATCCTGAAAGATTCATCTCAAGATTATTAGGTATGGGAGACATCAGAAGCCTTATCGAAAAGGCAGAAGAAGTGATTGATGAAGATGTCGCTACCAAAACCATGAACAACATGCTCAGCGGTAAGTTCACTCTTATGGACATGCAAAATCAGTTCGACATGATGAACAGTATGGGTCCTATGCAACAGGTCATGAACATGATTCCAGGTTTAGGTGGAAAAATACCTAAAGAAGCAAGCCAAATGACTGAAGACAAGATCAATGAGTTCAAGATCATAATGTCCTCCATGACAGAGGAAGAAATGCTCAACCCTAAAATAATCAAGCAATCTCGTATTCAAAGAATCGCAAGAGGTTCTGGTGTAGACGAGAGCAGCGTTAAGGAATTATTGAAATACTATAACAATACCAAAAAAGCAATGAAAGGTATTGGACGTAGAGGCATAGGTGGAGGAGCTATGAATAGGCTTATGGGCCAATTCATGAAATAGGATTAGTCCTATTTCACCCATTATTTCATTAATTAATAAATTTTTTAATCTTAAAATTTTATGATTTTATGATTTTAAAATTTATGATTTTATAATTTTATAATTTTTAATTATTTATTATAATACTTATTTTTAAAATAAAAATTTTCTAACTATTTTTCAAGAGGAATTTAATGAATCAAGAAATACTAAACAAAGCAGAAGAATTGATAAATCATACTGGTGGAAAAATCTGTAATCATTGCCTTGGACGTAAATTTTCAGACTGTGTAGAAGGTAATGGAAATGAAGAAAGAGGCATTAAGATAAGAGACGCCCTCAATCTAGAACCCTACACCATTGATGATGAAAAATGTCTAATCTGCAATGATTTGTTTGATGACATCAACACTAAAGTTCTTGATTTGGTAAATGAAAAAATAGAATTCCTCAATGTAGAATTTGATACCTTTGTTGTAGGCTGCAAATTGCCTAAGGAAATTGTTGAAACAGACCAGGAAATCAGCGATAAGTTTGATTTCAATGTGGAAATAATCAAAAAGGAAGTCAACAGGGAAATCGGTAAATTGCTTGAAGCAAATCTCAAGCAGAATGTTGATTTTGATGGAGAAGATGTTCTTGTAATGGTGGATTTGCGAAGAATCTTAAAAGAAGATATTGAAAATCCAATCAAAGTCAGACTTCAAATCAATCCTATCTTTATTGAAGGAAGATACATAAAGCTTGTGAGAGGAATTCCTCAAACCAAATGGCCTTGCACAAAATGCAAAGGCAAAGGATGTGAGGAATGTAACTTTACAGGAAAGCAATATCCTGAATCCGTTGAAGAACTTTTATCCGAAATTGTCCTCAAGCATACAAATGGTTATGAAGCTAAGTTCCATGGTGCCGGAAGGGAAGACATTGACGTTAGAATGCTAGGTACAGGAAGACCATTTGTACTTGAGATAAAGGAACCTAAGATAAGAAAGATAGACCTTGAAAAAATAGCTGAGGAAGTTGATGTTTCTGCAAAAGGAAAAACAGAGTATCTAAACCTTAAGTTTACAGAAAAAAAAAGAAAGGCAGAGATTAAGGTATCCTCTCCAGACACATACAAAGTCTATAGGGCACTTGTAAAATGTGAAGATGACATCAATGAAGAAGATTTGGA
>CAJOMK010000002.1 GCA_905235495.1 uncultured Methanobrevibacter sp. | reverse complement strand
CAACAATTCGTGAATATGATTTGAATGTTAATGTTTTCATTATAGATAACTCACAATTGGGAATCATTAGACAATGGGAAGAGACCGTTTATGATATGATCAAGTATCAAATAGATTTGTCAAATCCTGATTTTGTAAAATTAGCTGAAGCTTATGGAATCGATTCTATGAAAGTGGAATCCCGAGAAGATCTTGAATTGGCTATTGATAAAGCATTTGATTCTGATCATGGGTTTTTAGCTGATGTTTGTGTATGTGAAGAGGATATTCCTTTGCCTAAATGAGGGTTTTATTTTTTCATTTTTTTTCAATGATAATCATTATTTCTTTTCTAAGAATTGATTTAGTAATTCTTTTTCATTATCCTTAACAATTTTTTCATATTTTTCATCAATTGGTTCAATAAGGAATTCATTTTCATCCATTCTTAGCATGTATGCTAAAGGTTCAATGTCCAAATGAGATATTGAATTTTCTGCCTTTTCTTTTCCATTTACTATAAATCCTTTTAGTTTACTTATTTTGGATTTGGATGAATCTAGATTGATATTCTTAATTCCATTTTTCCTTCAATCGATTACTTCCTCTGTAAATTTTGGTTCTACAGTGATAGATGCAGGTTTTGCACTATTTACAATGGTTCCTATCGACCAAATCAAGTTTGCTATTTTAATTGTGCTTGTATGATTATCAAGACCAATTATAAGGTTTCCTTCAAGCTTTTTTAAATCGATTGTCTTTAAAAGGTCTTTCAAATATTTTTTCAGCTCCTTTTTGGAGTTTTTTTTTTTTTAAGTGATTTCGCATTGGCTTGATTTCTTCGTATTTTTCTTTTAAGGATTTGTCTTCAGATTGGTCTGATTCTTTGGTCTGCTTTTTAGAGTTATCTTCAGATTTATCTTCATATTCAGTGCCATTGCCATTTTCTTTAGTGCCTGATCTTTTTTTAAAAATAGGTATTTTTAGCATAGTTGCCTTTAGTTCATATTTGGCTATGCTTTCCTCTTTTTCAACGGTTAACACTATCATTAAACCGTTGTATAGGATTATTGAAAATATGATTATGAAGGCGATCAATACAATTAAAGTTCATTTTATCGCCTTTTCATATTTTGATTTTTTGGTTAAGCATCATTTATTCAACATCACCTATTTCAATGTTGAGTTTTTATTCTGCCTCTTCCACTATGTCTTCAGACTTTTCTCTTATTTCTCTATCTTTGATTTCAATGTCGTCAACATTTATGTAATCATCTTCATTGGTTCTGGATGGGATGAAATCTTTTACAATGTCTGTTAGGATTAGCCCTAATTCATTCAATGCCTTATTGGTTTCATTTCCTTTTGCCAAGTTTATGGTTCTGATTCCATCTGCTCCATCTTTTCCTTTTGTGATGACAACCATAGTGGTAGGTTCAACACTTAAACCTGCACCGGTTCCTGTTAGTTTTGTTTATATTTGGGTATTCAAAATTTTTGGATGTTCTTAGAATAGAGGAATATTGGGATTGGTTATAAAATTAGTTATAAGATTTGTTATAAGATTAGTTAAAAAATATTGTAAAATAATATTGACAAAATAAAAAATAGATGCCAGTTAAGAGCATTTGCTCTCAACTAGTGAAAAGAGTTTTGATCAAACTTTTGCGAGCCGAAGGCGAGTAAAAGTTTGGTTAGATGTAATGATTAGCAAGAGCTGCTACACCTGCACCTGCATCTTCTACTAAACCTAATACTTTTAAGGTTAATCCTAATGCAGTAAAGGTAATAGCTAATTCCTTATAACTGATTACACCCATGTGTCCAATTCTTATGATGTTTCCTTTAAGGTGGTCTTGTCCACCAGCTAACTGAACATGATATTTGTCTAACATAGTTCCTCTGATTTGTTCATCAGTTGCACCTTCTGGCATTTTAACTGCAGTTACAGTTGCAGAGGATACAGCTTCATCAGGGAATAATTCAAGACCTAAAGCTTTTACAGCATCTCTGGTTGCAGCTGCTGCTTGGTGGTGTCTTGCTACTCTGTTTTCAAGACCTTCTTCTTGAATAATTTCAAGAGCTGCTTTCATTGCGTAAATCAATGAAACTGATGGGGTGTAAGGAGTTTGAGCAGGAGTTTTATTACCGCTTGCTCTGTATTTAGGCATGTTCAAGTAGTAGTTGTTAGGTTCTACTTTTTCACATGCTGCCCATGCATCGTCATTGAATGTGATTGCTGCAAGACCTGGTGGTGCAGCGAGACATTTTTGAGATCCGGTTACACAAGCGTCAATATGGAATTTGTCTACATCAACGTAGTCTCCACCTAAGGATGATACAGTGTCTGCAATGAATAATGCATCGTAGTTTTTCATGACTTCCCCTACTTCTTGAATAGGTGCAGCTACACCAGTAGAGGTTTCGTTGTGAATCATGGTTACTGCTTTGATGTCTTCATCTGCTTCCAATGCTTCTTGTACTTGGTCAGCAGTTACAGCAGTTCCCCATTCAACATTTAAAGGTATGGATTTGATTCCATGCATTTTAGAAATATCTGCAAATCTTTCTCCGAATTTTCCTCCAACAACGTTTAATATTTTGTCTCCTCTGTTTACAAGGTTTGAAACAGCTGCTTCCATTGCAGAAGTTCCTGAACCGGTAAGGATGTAAGAATCATTTTCAGTTTGGAAAGTTTTTGACATTAACTGAGTAGTTTCAGTATATATTTCTCCGAATTCGTCTCCTCTGTGGTTTACAACTGCTTTTCCCATTGCTTGCAATACTTTTGGGTCAGCGGTTGTTGGACCAGGGAGCATTAATAATATTTCGTTCATTTATTCTCCTCCAGTATATAATAAGAATTATGAGCTTGAATGGATAAGTTTTAATTGTTTTTTTATTAGATTTATTATTATTTTAAAGTTATAATAATATGTCAAGCCATATATAATCTTTCTTTTTAATAGTTTTTAAATATTTTGTCGGCACTTTCTTTTCTTTATTTAGTTAATTATGGGATTTTTATTAATGATTTCATAAAGATTAATATTGGAGGTTTTCTTATGAGTTTTAGAACAAGAAGGGGTATTGATGTCCACTCCACTTGCTGTGATATTCGAGTTTTTCCTTATGAAATACTTGTTTTTATTGTTTGGTGGTTTGGATACCGTTTATTTGCTTTTATTGACTCTTCTTTTTGTTTTATTGAATATCCTACCTATGTTTTTTGAGGAGAAAAAATCAAGATGGATAACAAGAACCTTAGATGAAATATCCTGCTTTTGGATTTGGATGTCATTGTTTTTCTTCTTTGATATTCTCTTTATTTACATTATCGGATTCTTTGTGGAACTTCCATTTTACATTATAGTTGCACTTATTCTATTGGTTCCTATAATAACAGTCTATGGCTATTGGCATGCCCATAGGATTATTGGTCATGAGAAAATCATTGAATTGGATAATATTAATCAAGATATAAACATTCTTCATCTTTCAGATGTTCATTATGGTTCCATTAGATATAAAAAGCATATTCGAGACTTAAGGGATAAGATTAAGGAAACAGAGGACAAATGTGATTTGGTCATTATTTCAGGAGACCTTGCTGATGGGTCCTGTGTAGTTGAAGAAGATGATTTCATGCTGTTGAAGGATGTAAATATTCCTATTGTCTTTACAGTAGGAAACCATGACTTTTATCCAGGAATTGAAAATGTTTATAATGCCTGCAGAAAAGCAGGAATCATTATTTTGGATAATGAAGGGATGGAATTTAAGGATTTGAATATCTTTGGCCTCACCTATAGTTTTGATGAAATAGAAACTGTAAGTTTATATGAGTTGAAATCATTCATTAAGGAAGATAAGGTAAATATAATCAATTCACGTGCCTCAAAACTGGGAACTATTCTCAAAATCGGCTTTGACATTCAATTGTCTGGACATACTCATGGAGGACAGTTCTATCCTGTTGTTTGGATAGGAAATATGGTCATGTATAATAAGGGTCTTTTTAAGAAGAACATTGGTGGAAAAGATAGATATTTGCATGTTACAACTGGTGTGGGTTCTATGGACTATCCATTTAGATGGGGTACTGACAGTGAACTTGTCATATTAAAATTAAGGAAGAAAAATTAATTATTGTATAAATTTGATTTTTTTATAAGCTATCTGTTTTAAGCATTATTTATGTGATAAAATGAATAAAAGAATTGTAAAAAGAAATGGGGATGAATTGTTTCCCCTTGGACTTGGAGCAGTGAGGCTTGCCACAAAGAATAATTCAATTGATAAGGAAGTGTCAAAGGAATACATTTTATATGCAATTGAAAATGGTGTGAATTTCATTGATACCGCTTATGTTTATCATGGTGGTGAAAGTGAAAGATTTTTAGGGGATATTTTAAGTCTTACAGACTCTGAAGGAGTCAAATACCGAAATAGATTTAAATTATCAACTAAACTCCCTTCTTGGATGGTAAGGTCTAGAGAGGATATGGATGCTTTTTTAAATGAGCAGTTAAGAAAGCTTAAAACAGATGTGATAGACTATTACTTCATTCATAATGTTGATTTTTCAAGCATTTTGAGACTTAAGGAATTAGGTTTATATGAGTTCTTGGAAAAGGCAAGAGTTGATGGCAAAATCAATAATATAGGATTTTCCTATCATGGATCTCCTAATGAGTTCAAGGATTTGATTGATGACTTTGATTGGGTATGGTTCTTGTCCAGTACAATTATTCAGATGTCAATACTCAGGCAGGAATTAGAGGCATTCAATATGCTTATGAAAAGGACATTGCAGTATTCGTCATGGAACCTTTGAAAGGAGGTATACTTGCAGGTGAATTGCCTGAAAAGGTTCAAAGCTTGTTTGATAGTGTTGATTCAAATAGGTCTGCTGTTGATTGGGCCTTAAGTTGGGGCTTGAATCAAAAGGAGATTACCTGTGTATTGTCAGGTATGGGCTCACTTGACCAGATTAAAGAGAATATTGCCATTGCAAGCAGGGTTGAAATCGATTCATTGTCTGAAGAGGGGATGGATGTATTAAAGCAAGCTCAGGATATTTTTGACTCAATGATGATAATCAATTGTACTGGTTGTGGCTATTGTCTTCCTTGTCCTAAAGGTGTAAACATTCCAGATTGCTTTAAGATTTACAATGAAAAATACTTATTTAATAAGAAAGGAATTGGGCCTATTTCGAATGCTATGATAAATTATTATATGGTAGTTGGCGGAATAGCCAATAAGCAGACAAGTGCAGGGCTTTGCAACCATTGTGGCAGATGCAAGAGATTATGTCCACAGTCCCTTGACATTCCAAATGAATTGGATACTGTAAAATCAGAGTTTGAACTCTTTGGATTCAATTATCAGATTAAATTTGTTAAAAAGATTGCAATGCCTTCCATTAATAGAATTTCTAAGGTTTTTGACTTCTTTAAGAATTCTTAATTATTTTTTTAAAAAGAGAGCATATTTATTTTTTTATTTTTATTTTCACATGTTTTATTAAAAAATAAGGATTTTTATTATAAAAATAATGAGATTTGCCATTCAAATCGGATTAAATTAAAAAGTTTTAAGAATTTATAAGTATTATTAAAGATAAAGTCTAATTAAGAATAATATTTAAAGAATATTTTAATGATAAGAGAGGTTTATATGAAAAACATTTTAATATCTAATGATGATGGTGTTA
Source organism: uncultured Methanobrevibacter sp. (assembly GCA_905235495.1). Taxonomy (GTDB): domain Archaea; phylum Methanobacteriota; class Methanobacteria; order Methanobacteriales; family Methanobacteriaceae; genus Methanobrevibacter. The sequence goes on along the minus strand of CAJOMK010000002.1, from coordinate 25,083 downwards.
TTGGTCCAGGTATCTTAGCTACCAAACAGGCACTTGAAGACTTTGCCAATGTTACTGTTGTAGCTCCTCAAGAGAACAACAGTGCTGTAGGTCGTAAGGTCAATATCATGAGGCATATGTATTTGGACAAGTATGAATTGGCTGATGGGAGCATGGCTTATGGCTTGTCTGGAACTCCAGCGGATTCTGTTAATGTAGGTGTTAATTATGTTTGTGATGAAAAGCCTGATTTAGTTGTAACTGGAATCAATCCTGGAATCAATATCAGCAGACTGCAGATCACCACCTCTGGGACTGTTTGTGCAGCTCTTGAAGCGGTGGGCCTTGGATTGCCTGCAATTGCATGTTCCCTCTTTTTGGATGATGATTGCTTCAAGCAGGATGAAGAGGGTAACTGGTATGTTGATACAGATTATAGCTTTGCTCAAGAGATTCTTGCCAAAGTGGTTAAAAAGGTATTAGATGAAGGGCTTCCGGAGGGAGTCGACTTATTCAATTTGAATATTCCATCAAAGCCATTGTCAGATAAGATTAAGATAACAAGTCTTGCAGAAAAAATGCTTGACTTCAACATTCTTGAGAGAGTTGATGATGATGGAAATGACACAGTTATGAATGTTCCTCAATTGGTTGAAAATTACGAAGAGGGAACTGACGGATACTGTTTATTGGTTGAAAGAAGACCTAGTTTGACTCCTTTAAGTGTTAATTTTACTGCTAAATCTATTGATTTAGAGGAGTGGGAGTTTTAGATTTTAATATTGGCTTTTGTTGCTGTGAACTTAATTTTAATTTTTTTTATTTATTCAATTAAATTAAAGGTGTAAAAATGGACATTAATGAATGGGAAGGAGGGTATACGGAAATCCTTGAAACTTTTGGATTTTCAAGAGACGGTGATGAGAAAAATGCAGATTTATTGGATAAGATCCTTGATGAGAAAGGATGTCTTACCATTGATGAATTCTATGATGAAATAATGGAGAAAAAAGACACTTCAAAGTTCATTGTTTTCGGTGCGGGCCCTTCTGTAAAGAAACATATCAAGTATGTAAAGGAAAATTATGATTTGAATGATTATCTTCTTGTTTCTGCTGATGGTGCCACCACTGCAATGCTTGAAGAGGGCCTTGTTCCAGATATTGTTGCAACTGACTTGGATGGAAAGATGTCCGACTTGCTTACTGCAAATTCATTAGGATCATATTTTGTCATCCATGCTCATGGAGACAATACGGAGCTTATTGAGACTTGGACAACCAGTTTTGATAAGATTCTTGGAACCACCCAATCTGTACCTGTAGGTAATTTATACAACTTCGGAGGTTTTACAGATGGGGATAGGGCAATGTTTTTCGCCATAGCCTTAGGATGTGAGGAAATGATTCTTGCAGGAATGGATTTTGGAACAACAGTCACCAAATATTCAAGACCTAATATTGAAAATGAAACAGGTCCTGCAGATGAAATCAAAACCAAAAAGCTAATCTTTGCAGAAAGATTGCTTGCTTGGATTAAGGAAAATACTGATGTAGAAGTGATTAATTTAATGGATATTGTCAAATAATCCTTTTTATCAATTTTATTTTTCATTAAAAATAGGTGTTAATATTTTTTTAAAAAAAGATTGTAAATTAATTAATCATAAAAAAAGTTTTTTAAAACTTAAAGAGTAAGAATTCAATTAGGAATTCTTAACTTTAAATTTAACCAACATATAATAAAGGAGTTCTTAAAGATAACTCTTTATTCTTATTATGTTTTTATATTATATAAAATTTTATTTATTTAATCATCTCTCCCTTTTTATCTTTATGATTATGTCACTTTTTTTATTAAAATTTGTATGCCATTATTTAAAATTAAAGAAGTTTTTTATATAAGTAAACATATAATAAACTATATGGCAATAGAAGATATTTTAATGGGAGATGAAACATTATTCCAAAACATAAATGCATTTAATCCTGATTATATACCTGAAAACTTTAATTTCAGGGATACTCAAATGGAAGGAATGGCTATGTGCATCAGGCCAGCCATTCAAGGGGGACGTCCTACCAATTCAGTTATTATGGGGTCATGTGCTACAGGGAAAACAACAGCACTTAAAAAGGTTTTTGAATTGGTGGAAAGAACTTCAGATAAAGTCGTTTGCTGTTATATTAATTGTCAATTGCACACTACACGTTTTGGAATCTTTTCTCAAATTCATAAAAAATTATTTGGTCATCAACCTCCAGAGACTGGAGTTCCTTTTTCAAGAGTATATGAAAAAGTCATGAAATATCTTGCAAGTGAAAATAAGGCATTGGTTGTTGCTTTTGATGATGTAAATTATCTGTTCCAAACTCAGCATGCCAATAAAATATTTTATGATATCTTAAGAGCTTATGAAGAATTTGAAGGGGTAAGAACAGGTATTTTTGCAATCCTTTCAGATTTGGAATTCAGGTATGCACTTGATAAGAATGTAAACACTGTATTCATTCCTCAAGACATTACATTCCAACCATACACATATTCTGAAATATTCGGCATTCTCTCTGACAGAGCCAAAGCAGGATTTTACCCTGGTGTAATCTCAGATGAGGTTATTGAAGAGATTGCCAATCATACCATTGAAGTTGGAGACTTAAGGGTTGGAATTGACCTTCTTAGGGTATGCGGCAATATTGCAGAAGCCAGTGCAAGCAGAACCATTACTTTAGAGCATGTTGAAGAAGCGGTATCCAAACAAGGATCCATTAATTTGATGGAAACTATCAATTCCTTGAATGATATTGAAAGAACATTGCTTAAAGCGGTTGTTGAAAGTAAGGAAGTCTTGACAGCTGGTGAATTGTCTAAACAGTTTAAGGAAGAGGCTAATGTAAGTTATGCAACTTTCAACAGAACTCTCGAAAAATTGGAATTCTTGAGATTGGTAGACACTAAGTTTACTGGAAAAGGAGTTAGAGGTAATTCAAGAGAAATTATCTTAAGATTTGCTCCTGAAGACATTAAATGTTGTAATTTATAACCAAACTTTTACTGCCTTCGGCTCGCAAAAGTTTAATCAAAACTTTTTTTTCTTTTTTTATTATTCTTATTATTCTTGTTATTATTGAATACTATATAAGATATTATAAATCTAAAATAGCTCTAAGTTTAAAAGTGCCATTGTCTTCTTTTACAGCCATCTTATGGAAAGTGATGGCCTTGACTTCGGCTTTTGGAGTATGAACATTCCAATTTATCTCTTCACCATAAGCAGAGCAGGTTAATTTATAATTTTCCAAATTGGATGATTCATCACCAACTATTTTTTCAATATTTACTTTAAAATCAGAAAAGAGGAGGAACTCTGTATCCAACATGAACAGTAGCTCTTCTAAGTAATCATATAAAAGGGAAACCAAATCCTCAGATACTACTTCAAATTCTCGTGTTTTCTCTTTTTTTATCTTTTTTATATCTGTTATAACATTGAACATAGCTAATCCTGCATTTTCATATGCTTCTTCCAATGAATTGCCATAGGCATAAAATCCAATGTCTGCAGTAACACCAAAATAGTCATACCCATTTGATTTTGATTCATTATTCTCCATAGATATGCACCAATTATTAACTTTAAGAATTTTTAACTTTAACACTTTTATTTAACTTTAATGCTTTGTTATTTCTCTTTCGTACTTTCTTATTTAACTTTAACATTTTATTATTTAATTTTAATATTATATAAATTCCTTGAAAAACCAGTTTTTGAAATTGATTATTGAGCCCAATATTATACACTTGAAATCGAACCCCCCATTACTTTTCAAATGCTCTCTTTCTCTTTTTTTATATATGCTTTTCAACTTACTATTAGTACAGAGAGAAAAACATGAGAAAATTTAAATTAAAAATGAGGTGAAAAAATGATAAAACATAATAATCCTACTTGTGACTTAAGAAGAAAAACTAGTATTACAGATTCTATGACTTTCCATAACCTTAGAATTGATTTTAAAGATTGCATGGTAATATTTGTAGTTCTTACAGTATTACTTTTATCTATTTTAGCTGTTAGCGCAGCTCCAGGCCCAGAAATGATGAGCTGGGTATAATTAAACAAAACCAAACCCATTGTTTATTAAAGGATGTAACCATATAAGATAAAATTGCTAAAGGTTTATGAATATTATCGTGCAATTTTTCCCCTTCTCCGTCTCGACACCTTGAACACATGTTAAGTTTATGAATATTATCGTGCAATTTTTTTTTAAAAAAACATCTCATAAATGTTTAGATTTTTGTAATTTACATAGTGTTCGCATCCTTTAATCAATGTGTTTTCAAATTCAGATTTTTTAATTCTCAATTTATCATTTTTTAAACACTAAAAGTTCAATCACCATATTTGATCCTTTACATCATACATCAATTTTTACTTTTTTTAATTTCTTTGCATTGTCTTAAATTTCAACAATTAATTTTAAATGTTTTATAAAACATAGATTATAATACTATATTAAATTTATAATTAAATTTATGATTTAATCAATTTTATAAAAATTTATTTTAATTTTACTATCTGTGATATTTATGTCAATTAAAGAAAGTCTTGAAAAGGTAAGAGATAATGTATGGGAACTCCCAAGCAGTTATAAAAAGGAAATGAGAGTTCCTGGAAGAATGTATCTTGATGATGAATCTGTTCAAAATATTGAAGAAGGGGCTCTTGAACAGGTAGCTAATGTTGCATGTATGCCAGGTATTCAAGGTGCATCCATCGCTATGCCAGATATTCACTTCGGATATGGTTTCAGCATTGGTGGTGTAGGAGCTTTTAATTATAATAATGGAGTTGTAAGTCCTGGAGGAGTAGGTTTTGATATTAACTGTGGAGTTAGAATGCTCAGAACCAACTTGACTGAAGACGAAATCAAACCAAAACTTAAGGAACTTACTGAAGTTTTATTTAAGAATATTCCATCAGGTGTAGGAAGTAAAGGTCAAATAAGACTTAAGGATAATGAAATCAATGAAGTATTGGACTATGGTGCCTGGTGGGCTGTTGAACGTGGATTCGGTTGGGAAGATGACCTTAAATTCCTCGAAGAAAACGGTAGAATGAAGGAAGCTGAATCTGCAATTGTAAGTGATAAGGCTAAAAAAAGAGGAATTCCTCAATTAGGTTCATTAGGTTCTGGAAACCACTTCCTCGAAGTTCAAAAAATTGAAGAAATCTATGATGAGACTGTAGCAAAGGCATTTGGTCTTGAAGCAGGTTCAATAGCAATTATGATTCACAGTGGTTCAAGAGGATGTGGACACCAAATCTGTTCTGATTACTTAAGAAAAATGGATAAGGCTTATAGAAATTATAAAATCAATATCCCTGACAGGCAATTGGCTTGTGCACCTATTGATTCCAAAGAAGCACAAGGATACTTGAAGGCTATGGCTGCTGGTGCTAATTATGCATGGGCAAATCGTCAAATGATGTCTCATTGGGTAAGGGAATCCTTTGAAGAGGTATTCTCCCGCAGTGCTGATGATATGGATATGGGTATAATCTATGATGTTGCACATAACATCGCTAAAAAGGAAGTTCATAAGGTAAAAGGTTTCCATATGGAAGGTCTTGTTCACAGAAAAGGAGCTACTCGAGCATTTGGCCCTGGAAGACGTGAAATTCCTAAGGAATACCGTTCTGTAGGTCAGCCTGTATTGATTCCTGGAACTATGGGTACTGCATCCTATATCTTGCATGGTACCGATGTTGCTATGGAAGAGACCTTCGGTTCAACTGCTCATGGTGCAGGAAGAGTCTTGTCAAGAACTGCAGCTAAAAAACAATTCACTGCAGAAGGAATTGAAAAAGAATTGAATGCAAAAGGAATTCATGTAAAAGCAAATTCCGCTCCAGTTTTAGCTGAAGAGGCACCTGGTGCATACAAGAATGTCGATTCAGTTGTCAAAACATCTCACGATGCAGGAATTGCTAAATTAGTAGCTAAAGTTGTTCCTTTAGCAGTTACAAAAGGATAATATTTATCCTTTTTTCTTATTTATTAAATTTATTTATCTTTTTATTTTTATTTGAGGTTAATACTATGATTGGAATTATTGGTGGTAGTGGAGTAGAAGAGATAAGCGAATTTGCAGATTCAATTGAAAAAAAGCTTGTTGAAACTGAATATGGGTCTGTTGAAGTTTCTCTTTTAAGCATTGAAGATAAGACAGTTGCTTTTTTGCCAAGACATTCTGCAGGTCACACTTGCCCTCCACATAAAATCAATTTTAAAGCAAATATTGCTGCATTGAAAGAAATTGGGGCCAATCAGATAATGGCTACAAATGCGGTAGGTTCACTTGACTTGGATATTGGTCCTGGATCCATTGTCATTCCAGATGACTTCTTGGATTTCACTGTAAACCGGGATGTGACTTTCTATGACAATGAAGTTATTCATATTGACATGACCGAACCTTTCTGCAATAGATTAAGAGGAGTTATTTTAGATAATTCTGATTGTATCAATGGAAATGTAGTGGATGGGGGCACCATTGTCTGTACTGAAGGGCCAAGATTTGAAACCCCTGCTGAAATTAAGATGTTTTCCATTCTTGGAGGATCAATCGTTGGTATGACCACCTTGCCTGAAGCGGTTCTTGCAAGGGAAAAAGAGATGTGTTACGCTCCTATAGCTATTGTTTCCAATTATTCCACAGGCATTTCTCCAACTAAGTTAAATACAGAGGAAGTCCTTGAGAAAATGGCTCAAAAGAAAGATGAATTGATTAGTTTATTGTTCAATACAATTAAATCATTGTCTTTGGAAGAGGATTGTGATTGCTATCATATTTTAGATGATGCACATATGTAATTCAAACTTTTACTCGCTTCGCTCGCAAAAGTTTGATCAAAACTTTTTTTGATTAAAACTCTTTTTATTTGGTTTGAGTGAATAATTTTTTTTAGATTTTTTACTTTTTTTATATTTTTTTACTTTTTTAGGTAATTATGACATTTCGATTTTTTATTTTTTTTTAATTTTCACTATTCGAATGGAATTTCAGCTATTTTATAAAAATCAGAAATCTTTATATGTAACCAAGTTTATATACTTGTTACCATCAACTACATAATCTAAAATTTTCAAACCACCTTTGAAAATGGATTTAATTAAGGGGTATAAATCCATGATTATGTTGTTGGTCTACACCAATAAATTATCACACAGGAAATCATCATAGTAAATCACTCCTATATTTCGTTTGTTCATATAATATCTAGTCATGTTTTTCATCCTTTGTGTTGTTTCGGATTTCATCAGATGTGTAATTTATCGGTGTTTTAATGAACTTGGCAGGGTTTTATCAATAGTTCAAGGGGGCTTCTTGATAATGGGGGGGGAATGTTCATTATTGTCGTATTTTGCTGTTGAACTTTTTTTATTTTGAGGTATTTTTTATGAATGATTTTGGTTTAGTGCAATTGATTTGGATTAAGAGATTAGTAAGTGAGACAACTAGAATAAATACTTTAATTGAATGCAATAGATTATCTAAAAAAGATTTAAACAGATATAATCTGTCATTTCAGCTATAGATGACTTCTGTGCATTTTTCATCAACTCCCAAAACTGGAGAGATGTCAAAAATATTTCAAACATTGTTGATGAAGTTGAAATGGTTTTGTTCCAACATTTCTATGAACAGATAGATGCTTTTGAAGATGAAGAGGTTCATTTGGATTTATCCAGTGATGATGAGGTAAATCTCAGATTTGAAAATCCGTTTATCGAAAATCAATCCTTTGATGTGATTGATGATGAATCATATATGAATATTGGAATCCCCGTATTGGAAGGGGAAATTGCTGAGATTCCTCATGAAATTGAATTTGAAGTCTGCAATGCAAATTCAGTTTTAGACATCTTTGACATGAAACCTAGAGATTCCTGTGAGATTTCTGTAGAAGATTTTATAAAAATCCTTATCCAAAATCAAGATGAACTAAGCTTTACATTGAATCTGGAAACATTTCCTGATGAAGTGGATATCTTAAGTGAAGATGAGGAAGTTTCATTAGAGGAATTCATTGCACACCTTATCGATCATAGTTCATCAAAAGCCATGGGCTTTGGTTTGATTGATGATAATGATGATTTTCAATAATCACATCATTATCTTAACTATTTTTAGCTATTTTTTATTTAATCACAGTTTTAATTTCTATCTTTTTATTCAGTAAATTCTTCATTTTATCTATTTTTTTAACTTTTTTTAACTTTTTTCAATTTAAATAATATAACTATTTATTATAAAGGTAATATAAATTAATTTATAAGATTATATAGATTAAGTTATTTATTTATAAGTATATGATAATGATTAACTCATTGCTTATAGGGTTTATTAAAATTATTAAATGATAAGCATTATTTCTTTTTGGAGGATTTTTGATGAATAAGTGATTTGAAAAGAGACCATTATATGTTGAAAGGTCCCCTTGTTAAGCAAGGTTATGACTGGTGGTGGCATTCTTGCACTGCTTACAATAAGGAAACTGGGGAACCAAGGCCATTCTTTATAGAATACTTTGTTTGTAACCCTGATTTGGCTGAAGATGAACCTACCTTAGGCCAAGACTCTAAAAACATTGAAGCAGGAAAAAGACCATCTTACTGTATGTTAAAAGTTGGAGCATATGGAAAAGATCCTAAACAGATTCATAATTTCTATTCCATGAAAGACTTTGAATGCCCTGGTGATAGATTGGACATTAAAATTGGAGAATACAGTTTGACTGAAACTCATATGACAGGTTACTGTAAAGTCACTGAGGATGAAGCACACAATCATCCAGAATATATGTCTGATACAGGAGAAATGAAATGGGATTTAGGCATCGATAAACAAATTACTTTTAATGTAGGTTATGGTGCTAACAGTTTCTTTAGAAAAATAAATGCTTTTGAAATGTTTTGGCATGCTGAAGGAATCAAGACCCAATATAGCGGAACTGTTGAATTGGATAGTGTTGAGTATGAAGTAATTCCTGAAAAATCCTTTGGTTATGCAGATAAAAACTGGGGGTGGAGACTTTACAATCCCTTGGTTATGGATATCCTCCTGTAATTTAACAAGTTTAATCACAGGTAAAAAACTTAATAATTCCGCTTTTGAAGCGGGTGGTGGAAAACCTAAGGCATTCGGTATTTCCCTTCCTCGTAAGCTATTGATTGGATTCTATTATGAAGGAAAAATGTATGAATACAACTTTGCAAGATTCTGGAATAATGTAAAAGTCGATTTCGGATTTAAAGAAGGGGAAGTAGAAAACGAATGGTATATCAACTGCAGTAATTGGAACAGCAAGCTTGAATTGAAATTATACTGCAAGCGTGATGAAATGATGCTTTTCAATTATGAAGCTCCTACCGGTAAAAAACTTCACACCCGTCTTTGGAATGGTGGAAGTGGTTACGGTGAAATCAAATTGATGAAAAAGGATGGAACCCTAATCGACCACATAAAAGTAGAAAATGCCGATGTGAATACGGAGAATATGATGATGACAGAACTCACAATGTTATAGATGATAGATAAATCATCTATGATATTTTTTTATCATTTATTTATTTAATTAATTTAAGTTTTATGCTAATAAAGAGTAGATATTATGTTGTTTTCAGATATGATTGCATTACTTATTGTTTATCTTTATGTTATTGTAATCTTTATATTGGCGGAAAAGGTTTTAAAAAGTAAACCTGAAGTATTTCGTAAGTTTTTACACATTATGGTAGGTAATATGATCTTTGCCATGCCATTCTTCTCAGATTCGTGGATCATGCTTTTATTCATTACTTTGCCGGTAACTGTTGTGCTCTTCTTCCTTACAGAATATTAGCCTATTAAAATTAAGAACAGCGTTACTGAATCCGGACATCCATTAGGATTGTTATTCTATGCATTGATTTGGTCAATCTTGCTCTTGATTTACCCAATCTTAATTGATCCTAACTTACTTTGGATTGTAGCATTAGCTATTGTTCCTTTAGTATATGGTGATGGATTTGCAGCTCTTGTCGGTGGAAAATGGGATAAAATCAAATACCATATATTTGGTGGAGAAAAAACCATTACCGGTTCCCTTGCAATGCTTGCAGTAACTGCAGTTCTTTCCGTATTTGTATGGGTATTCTACGGTGCAATGGGATACACCCTTCCAGAACTTAACTTATGGTACATTTTGATCATTTCTGCACTTGCAACTGTTGCAGAAGCTATCAGTTATGGTGGAATTGACAACCTTACTGTTCCTTCCGTAACTTCAATTTTATACTTCTTGGTTGCAACTGTATTATAATGTTATCACTTTTTGTGATAACCTTTCTTATTTTTTTAATTATTTTTTAAATATTTTTATGCTATTTCCAAACTATCATCATCTAAATCTTATTTTGTTTTTATTCATTCAAATGATATTTTATATTCTTTAGTTTTTCTCACGTAAATAACTTAAATTTATTTTTAATTTAATCAAGTTATTTTAATTTTAAATAATTATAATCTGATATTTTAGTATAATCTTAATTTTAATTCATATTTTAACTATTTAATCTATTTTAAACTATTTTTTTCAGTTTTAATAATTTTTAGATTAAAATAACTTTTTGTTAATAAAATCGAAACCTTTATATATGATGAAGTGCAAGTATTATTTAGTTACAAAAACTAACTAAAAGATTTACATTAATAATTGTTGATAAATTTTTAATAAATTCTTTTAATTCTTTATTGATGATTAATTTGTATTTATTTGGTTATTTAAATAAATTGATGGTCTTTAAATCTTTAGTTTAATTTTAATGTATTTGTTGAAACTTTTAATTTCATTTGTTTGTATTTGACCAATCCCTTTATTTGGATTATTGATTAATTTCAAGTATTGATAAATAATTAAAATTAATTCTAATGTAAATTGATATTTCTGTGCAATCAATGATTATTAATGATTTTTTATTAGTGTAACTCGGTGACATTTAATGTGGCCGTCATATTCATTATTCATTATTAATTATTCACAAAAAACTAAGAGGAGTTGAAAATCATGGCTGATGGAGAACTTAAAATTAAAGTTGCAGAAACTTTATCTCAAAATGATGTAGGAAAAAATATGGCTAAACTAGATATGGAATCTATGTTTAAACTTGGCCTTAAAGATGGAGATTTAATCGAAATTATTGGATCTAATAATACTGCAGCCATTGCAGTTGCTTCTCAATCTGATATGGAATCTATCCTTAGGATAGATGGTACTACCCGTAAGAATTCAGGTGCTTCAATAGGACAGGAAGTTACCATTAAAAGAACTGAAGCAAAAGAAGCTAAAAAAATTCTTTTAGCTCCTATTGATGCAAGAATCAGGATTAGCGGGGATTTAAACAGCGCCTTTAGAAACCAAGTAATGGTTAAAGGGGACTTGGTAAATACTAGAGTCAAAACTCCACAAAGAAGACCTGTCGGTGGAGGATTCTTTGACGATATCTTTGATGATATCATGAATGTTCCAGGTATCGGTGCAATGAGTCAAATCAAGTTGGCTGTTGTAAACACCAACCCTGGAGGAGTAGTTAAAGTAGGTCCTAACACCAAGGTTGAAGTCGCTGATGAGCCTATTGATGTCTCTGATTTGGAAGGTGTATCCAACCTTGTAGGAATCAGTTACGATGATATTGGAGGTTTGAAAGAGGAAGTTAAAAAAGTCAGGGAAATGATTGAAATTCCTCTTAAGAAACCCGAATTATTTGAAAAGTTAGGAATCGCACCTCCAAAAGGAGTATTGATGCATGGGCCTCCAGGTACTGGTAAAACCTTGCTTGCAAAGGCTGTAGCTAACGAAAGTGATGCTCACTTTATTGTAATCAATGGTCCTGAAATCATGAGCAAATATGTTGGTGGATCTGAAGAAAACCTAAGGGAATTCTTTGAAGAAGCTGAAGAAAATGCTCCATCCATTATATTCATTGATGAATTGGATGCTATTGCACCTAAACGTGAAGAAACTCAAGGTGAGGTGGAAAGAAGAACTGTTGCACAGCTATTGACCTTGATGGATGGTCTAAATTCAAGAGGTCAAGTTGTTGTAATCGGTGCAACAAACAGGCCGGATTCCCTTGATGGTGCACTTAGAAGACCTGGTAGGTTTGACCGTGAAATTGAAATCGGTGTGCCTGATAAGGAAGAACGTAAAGAGATTATGGAAATCCACACAAGAGGAATGCCTCTTGCAGAAGATGTTGATTTGAATGATTTGGCAGATACCACTCACGGATTTGTAGGTGCAGATCTTGAAGCATTAGCTAAGGAAGCGGCTATGAGAGTTGTAAGAATAATCATTCCTGATTTAGGTGCTGACGATGAGATCCCTCCTGAAGTATTGGAAAAACTTGTAGTAACCAAAGATGACTTTAAGTCTGCACTTAGGGAAATCCAACCATCTGCACTTAGGGAAGTTCTTGTACAAGTTCCAAATGTTACCTGGGATGATGTAGGTGGATTGGAAGAAGCTAAACAGGAATTGAAGGAAGCCGTAGAATGGCCTCTCAAATACCCAGACAAGTTCAAGGATTTCGGTGTAAGGCCACCTAAAGGTACCTTATTGTATGGTATTCCGGGTACCGGTAAAACCATGCTTGCAAAGGCTGTAGCGAATGAAAGTGAAGCTAACTTCATTGCAATCAAAGGACCTGAACTCTTGTCCAAATGGGTTGGTGAGTCTGAGAAAGGGGTAAGGGAAGTCTTTAGAAAAGCAAGACAAACTGCTCCTACTGTAATCTTCTTTGATGAAATCGATTCAATTGCAAGTAACAGAGGTGGAGAGTTTGGAGATTCTGGAGTAACTAAACGTGTTGTAAATCAATTGCTGACTGAAATGGATGGTCTTGAAGAATTGGAAGATGTTGCAATCATTGCAGCTACCAACAGGCCGGATATTATTGATCCAGGCCTTATGAGGCCTGGAAGGTTTGACAGACACATTAAGGTCGAAACTCCAAATGAAGATGCAAGACTTGCAATATTTAAAGTACACACTAAAGACATGCCTCTTGCAAAAGATGTTAAACTTAAAAAATTGGCTAAAAACACAGAAGGATATGTTGGAGCTGACATTGAAGCTGTATGCCGTGAAGCTGCAATGCTCGCTTTAAGAGATAACATAGAAACAAGCGAAGTTTCAGCAAAATTCTTCAACGAAGCTATGGTAAAAGTTAAGCCAAAAAACGTAAGTGATGAAGAAGAATTGATTCAATACTTCTAATTGGATTATTTCCTTTATCACTTTTTCTCTCCTTAAAAATCATATTTTATCGCTTAAATTATAATAAATCACAATAGAACACAATAAAACACAATAAAACATAATAAATCACAATAGAACACAAATCAAAACAACAAAAAATAAACACACTATAAAATCTAAATACATTTTTAATATATCATATATTAATAACCTATAAAAACACTAAAAACACCTATAATGTGCGTAATGAATTAAAGAATAGATTTTTCATACCTTTTATCTATCTTTAATTCATTGCTCCTCTGTTTATTTTTCTTTTTTTTAATTCATTTATTTTAATTCATTTTTTTCTTCCATCTATGTATTCCAATTATTTTCTTATGTGGATAGACTTGAATTTAAGAGAATTTTATGCACTTTTTCATCTTCATTAAGTTTTTATTCATTGAAAACATATTTATTAAATAAGAAATAAATTAAGTATAAAGTTATAATCTTAACAATTGTTAATTAATTTGAGTCGGGGATTTTTATGGATAAACATGTAATTGAAGCTTTAGGAAAATCTAGAATAACAGTTCAAGATGGAAAAGTCGTTGGTGTAGAAGAATCTAAGATTGAATACTGTCCTTTGTTTCATAAGCATAGAGGAATTGAAAAATTAACTGAAGAAGAAATCAAGAAAAACATAGAATTCAGAATAAATGACTTTGGAATGTGTACCAAAGATAGGGTATTAAGACTTAAGGATTTCTTATCCTTTGGAATCTCTGAAATATTGTCCACTTTACTTGATGAAAATATCATTGACTGTGTAGTGATGGTCTGTGAAGGCTGTGGAACTGTACTTGTTACTGAAAGTGAATTGGCTCAAGGAGTTGGTGGAAGGGTTTCTGGACTTGTTGAAACCAGCCCAATACCAGAACTTATAGAACAATTCCTTCCAAATCATGTTCTTGATGAGGAAAATACTTCTATAGATCAAGTGGAAGGTTTCAGATTAGCTATTGAAAATGGATATAGGAATATAGCAGTTACACTTTGTAATCCTGAAGATGCAGTGATTCTTAGGGAATTGGAAAATGAATACGGGGATGTAAATGTTTATCTCTTTGGAGTTCATTCAACTGGATTATCTAGAGAAGAAGCTGAGCTCGTCTTTGACCTTTATGATGTGGTTACTGGATGTGCTTCCAAACCTCTTAGAGAAGTTGGTGCAGAAAGAGTCCTATGTGCTGTCGGAACTTCCATTCCAATTTTTGCAGCAAGTGAAAAAGGAAAAGAATTCGTTAAATTAAGATTAGGTAAGATTGGAGGATCTAAAAAGCAAACAGGAAATTCTAGACATCCTGAGCCATTAATTTAGGAATCTCTATTAAAAAATAATTAATATTTTTCTTTTTCTTAAATTTTTTATTATTTTTTTAGGTTTAAATTTTGTTTTATTATTTTTTCAATTTTAAATTTTCAATATAATTTTCATTTTTCTAATTTTTTAACTATTTTTCAATAACTTTAATTGATTTAATAATTAATTTTAAATGTATTGTAAAACATAAATATTATATTATTTATTGATTTTTTTTTGATGGAGATTAAAATGTCAAAAGATGTAGTTTTAATATTATCTGGGGGATTGGACTCCTCTACTTTATTGTATAAATTATTGAATGAAGGGAATAAGGTAACTGCACTCAGTTTCAATTATGGTCAGAAAGCATCTATTGAAATTGAAAGGGCAGCAGAAATCTGTAAAATGAAGGATGTTCCTCATTTTGTATTTGATATACAGAATATTGTAGATTTGCTTTCAAGTAGCTTGACTGATCACGATAATGGCAATGTTGAAGAGCCAAAAAGCACTGTTGTTCCAAGCAGAAACACAATCTTGCTTGAACTTGCAACTGCATTTGCAATAAGCAACAATAAGGAAGAGGTTTATTATGGAGCAATCAAGGCAGATGTCGGTGATTATCCGGACACAACTCCGGAGTTCCTGGAGAAGATTAATGAGTTGAATAAGGTCAATAACTATGAATATATTCCTGTTTGCGCTCCATTCATTGATACAGACAAGAAAGATGTTGTAAAACTTGCCTTGAAATTGGGGGTGCCAATAGAAAAGACTTGGAGCTGTTATGTAAACAATGATGGGACTCCATGTGGTGAATGCTTCAGCTGCAAATCAAGAATAAAAGCTATTGAAGAGGCTAAAAAGGAATGGGGTATGAATTAGATTAATTTGGAGGAATTATATGTTAACATTAGTATCAGAACATAGAATCTATGGTTGTCACAAATTAAAGAATCAAGGTGGAAAATGTACTCAATGGCATGGACATCAATATAGGATTATCTTAACCTTAAAGGCACCATATAAGGATTTGGATTATAGAAACATGATTATGGACACCTATGACATTGAAGCGATTTTCAATGAGTTCATCGGTGTGGACCATTTGAACTTAAATGAATTCATGGATTCAGAAGATCCTACAATGGAAGAAATGAGCAAGTTCTTCTATGATGGATTAAAACCTAAAATCGAATGTTTGGTAAGTGTTGGAGTTTATGAAACTCCTGAAACTGGAGTAACTTACGAACCTATGGAATAATCAGATTGAAGTTATTTAAATTATTTGAAGTTTAATTGAATTTGTTTATTATGTGTTAGAGTTTTTTAAAGTTTATATCAAAGTTTAATTAATTGTTATATTATGAGTTTTGAGTTTTTAAAGTAGGTGATTAAAATTAAAGTCAATGAAATATTCATATCATTTCAAGGGGAAGGACCTTATATAGGAATTCCTGCAACCTTTTTAAGATTATATGGTTGCAATTTAAATTGTGAGTGGTGTGATACCGACATAGGAACATATGAAATATTATCTGTTGATGAGGTTGCAGAGATTCTAATGACTCAAATGGAGTTCAATAATATAGATTTATTGGTTATAACCGGTGGTGAACCTACTTTACAGATGGGCGAGATTAAACGTTTGATTAAAGAGCTTCCAGAAGATATTAAAATTCAGCTTGAGACAAATGGCTCTATATTTGAATATGTTCCTGAAATGGAATATGTAATCAGTCCAAAGGTAGATAAGGAAAAGGTCTTTGAAAATTATTATAAATATGAAAATGTTTTCTTCAAGTTTGTCATCTGCTCTCAAGAGGATATAGATGAAGTGATTTCATTAAAAAACAAGTATGATTATGACAAGACAATTTGGCTCCAGGGTGAATTTAGCAAAGATGGCGAAATTGCTGATTTGATTAGGGATAATTTCCATCGTTTAGAAAATATTAAATTATCTGTTCAAACTCATAAATATTTAAATCAAAGATAACTTTTGTATAATGGTTGTTTTAATTTCAATATTTTTAAACAGTTAAAATTTTTATTAATAATATACTTATATTAGGTAGATAAATATACTAATACTTAAATATTTTATTATAGATTTTGAGTTTTGTATTTTAAAAATTAAGTGTGGAATTATGTATAAAAAAATTTTATTGCCAACAGACGGATCTGAATATTCAGTACGTGAAGTTGAAAGAGCTACTAAATTATTGGCGGAAGGCGGAGAAATTATTATTCTTGGTGTTGTAATAGAAATAAGGAAAACTGCTTTCCAGAGATCTAAAGATATAGAAAGAACTAATAAGGCAGATGTTAAAGAAGCTGAAGATAATGTAAAAGCTATGAAAGAATTGTTTGATGAAGACATTAAAGTAAGAACTTTGGTTAAAAAAGGATTCCCTTCTGAAAAGATTAATAAAGTTGCTGAAAAAGAAGATTGTGATTTGATCATCATCGCTTCTTCTGGTAAAAGTGGACTTCATAAGTTTGTTATTGGAAGCGTTGCAGAAAAAGTACTTAAAAACGCTGAAAAAGATGTTTTATTAATTCATGATTAAATAATAAATCATTATTTTTTTTCTATTTTTATTAATTAATTATTTTTTTAAATTTTATCTGTTTTTATAATTTTAAGTTTCGTTTTTGCACTGCTTTTTAAATTTTTAAATTATTTTTTAATCTTATTTTCTTTTTTTTAAAAGTTTTTTTTTAAAAATAGTATTAAATGGAAGTTTTGATTTTTAAAAATAAAATAAGTTAAATAAATAAAATGATTTTGTTATGGTGTTTTAAGAGGGCTTTTTGTTACGTATATTTTTTAAGTAAATCGATGATGTTGATTGTCTAAACTTAAGTTTATCAAATGAATATTGTTTAATAAAATTTAATATTTTTCTACAAAATTATAATAAATATTAAAAAACATATGATTTAACCTAGTTAAATTTATAAAAAACTGAAATGTGTTAAGTTTATAAGTTAGGAAAAACATAATTATTTGTAAAAATAGTGGCCTTATAAAGGCTATTTATGGAGATGAAAAAATGAATGATTTATTTAATTTACAAGGACAAGTTGCTGTAGTAAGCGGTGCATCCTCCGGTATCGGAGTACAAATGGCAAAAGCATATGCCAGATACGGTGCAAATATTGTAGTAACTGGAAGAAGACAAGAAAGATTAAACCAAGTATCAGAAGAAATCAACGAGCTTGGTGTAGACTGCATTGGTGTAGTTTGTGATATAACCGATACTGAAAGTGTAGAAAAATGTGTTGCAGAAATCATGGACCACTTTGGAAGAATTGATATTCTCCACAACAACGCAGGATATGGTGCAACAAAAGAAGCAGAATTATTAACTGATGAGGAATGGAACAAAACTGTAGATGTAGACCTTACAGGTACTTTCAAAATGTCCAGAGAAGTAGCTAAAAAAGCTATGATTCCACAAAAATACGGAAGAATCATCAACACTGCATCCATGTTTGGTTTAGTAGGAACCATGGCAACCCCAACTTCCCCATATGCGGTAGCAAAAGGTGGAGTAGTAAACCTCACAAGACAATTAGCAGCAGAATGGGCAAAATACAACATTACTGTAAACGCAATCTGTCCAGGTACCTTCCCAACAGAATTAACCATTGACTTATTAGAAACTGAAGAATACAAAGCATACACTAAAACTGTTGTACCTATTGGAAGATCTGGTGTAGATGGAGAATTAGACTCTACTGTTGTATATTTAGCATCCCCTAAATCTGGTTACGTAACCGGTCAATCAATTGCTGTTGACGGTGGATACACCTGTATATAATTGAAAATATTTACTTTTCAATTATTTTTTCTTTTTTTAATTTTTTCAGTAAATTTTTCATTACTATTTTTTGTGCTGTTTTTATTTGGTACCTATAATATGACAAATTAATTAAATAATAAATTACATAACTTAATATGTTATAGATTATTTAATATGTTTATTCAATATAATGATTATTCAATTCTATGGTTATTAGAATTATATTTCAAATTAATGATTTAAATTATTAAGGGTGCTTTAATGACACAGATGACTGAAGCTAAGAAAGGAAACATTACTCCTGAAATGGAAGCTGTTGCAGAACTTGAAAGGATAGATACAGATAAAATATTAAGGGGAGTGGCTAATGGAACCATTGTAATACCAAAGAATATTGGAAGAGAGACAAAGGTATGCGGTATCGGTAAAGGATTAACCACTAAAATCAATGCTAATATAGGGTCCTCCAGTAAAATCGAGGATATTGATTTGGAAATCAAAAAGGCAAAATTATCTGTAGATTTTGGTGCAGATGCAATTATGGACTTAAGTACTGGTCCTAAACTGCTTGAATTCAGAGAAAAGATTATATGTGCTGTAGATGTACCTATAGGAACTGTTCCAATTTATGAAGCAGGAGTTATTACATTAAATAAAGGCAATGAAATCATCGATATGGATGAAGATGATATCTTTAATTCAATCATTCATCAAGCTAAAGATGGTGTTGATTTCATGACCCTTCACTGTGGTATTAATCAGGATTTAGTACAAAAATTACAAGCTGCTAAAAGGATGATGGGTATTGTAAGTAGAGGTGGAACTTTCCTTGCTTCATGGATTTTGCATAATGAAAAGGAAAACCCATTATATGCAAATTATGATTATCTTCTTGAGATTGCTTTGGAATATGATATCACTCTTTCCTTAGGGGATGGACTTCGTCCAGGATGCCTTTCTGATGCTACTGACACTTCCCAGATTCAGGAATTGGTTACTTTAGGAACACTTGTCAAAAGGGCTCAGGATGCAGGGGTCCAAACAATGGTTGAAGGTCCTGGTCATGTTCCATTAAATCAAATCAGATCCAATATGGAAATTCAAAAGACATTATGTCATGGTGCTCCATTTTATGTTTTAGGTCCAATCGTTACAGACTTGGCACCAGGTTATGATCATATTACTTCAGCTATTGGAGGAGCTATTGCAGCTTCAAGCGGTGCTGATTTCCTCTGTTATGTAACACCTGCAGAACATTTGTCATTGCCTTTCCTTGAAGATGTTAAGGAAGGAGTAATTGCAAGCAAGATAGCTGCTCAAGCTGCAGATGTTGCATTAGGTTTGGAAACTGCTTGGGAAAAGGAAGTGAAAATGGCTACTGCAAGGAAAAACTTTGATTGGGAAGGTCAATTTGACCTTGCTTTTGATAATGTCAAGCCAAGACATTATAGAAACAAATGTGAACTTGATGATGATGAAATGTGTGCCATGTGTGGAGAGTATTGTGCAGTTAAAATAGCTAAAGGTGACTTTTAAACAGTTATTTTGGAGATAGGAAAATGAAATATCAGGAACTTGTTAATGTTTATGAAGCATTAGGGGCCACTACAAAAAGATTGGAAAAAACAGATATTTTAGCGGATTTTCTTAAAACCGTTGAAGAAGATGATTTGGAGAAAATCACTTTAATGGCTTTAGGTAGTGTTTTCCCTTCTTGGAGTGAAGAGGAACAGGGAATAGGCGATAAACTTGTTATGAAAGCTGTTGGAGATGCAGTAGGAGTTTCTGTAGATGTAGTTGAAGATGCCATTCGTGATGAAGGGGATATTGGAGCCGCTGCAGAAAAATTATACACCAAAAAGGCTCAAATGACATTTTTCTCACAACCTTTGGCTGTCAGTTTTGTTTATAATCAATTAAGGAAATTGTCAACAATCACTGGAAGCAGGTCCACTGCCCGTAAAATATCAAATATTCTTGAACTCTTATCTTCCGCTTCTGGTAAAGAGGCCAAATATATTTGCAGAACTATTTTGGAAGAGCTTAGGATAGGTGTAGGTGAAGGAATTCTTCGTGATGCAATATCCCAAGCCTTTGATGTTGACAAGGCAGTTGCTGAAAGGGCTCATATGTTGACAAATGATTTAGGTCTTGTTGCAAAAGTGGCAATGGAAGAAGGGGAAGATGGTCTTAAGAAATTGAATTTGGTTCCTGGAAGGCCTGTGAAGCCAATGTTAGCACAATTGTCTGAAGGTATAGGCATAAGCATTGAAGAGATGGGTTGTGCACTTTGTGAAACCAAATACGATGGTTTCCGTACTCAATTCCATAAGAGAGGTGATGAAATCACTTTATTCACTCGCCAATTGGAAAATGTAACACATGCTTTCCCAGATGCTGTTGAAGTTATACGTGAAGGTTTCCCAGATGAAGACTTTATCGTAGAAGGTGAAATAGTAGGATTTAGAGACGATAATCCTCTTCCATTCCAAACCGTATTGCAAAGGGTAAGAAGAAAGTATGACATTCATGAAGCGATGCAGAATGTCCCTATAAAGATATTCTTATATGATTTGCTTTACTTTAAGGAGCCAACAGTAGATGAGCCAATCATAAAGCGTAGGAAAATCATGGAAAGTATTGTAGATTGCTCACATTCAGAGTTGAATCTAAGTGATATTGTAAAGGTAGGTCCTGAAAATATAGATGATGCTATAAACTTATTCAATAAGTCAATAGAAGGTGATGAAGGAATAATGATTAAAAACTGTGCTGAACCATATATTCCTGGAATCCGTGGAAAGAAAATGCTTAAATTTAAAGCGGAACCTGAAACATTGGACGCTGTTGTTGTAGGTGGAGTAAAAGGGACTGGTAAAAGAGGAGAATATATAGGGTCTTGTGAAATCGCCCTTCGTGATGAATTCGGTGAGCTTCAAACCATTACTCATATTGGATCAGGTCTTTCAGATGATGATTTGACAAGGCTCACTAAGATGATGGAAGATCTTAAAATCAGCGAAAAGGGAACCCACATAACTGTCCATCCAAGAATTGTTTTTGAAGTGTCCTACAGTGAAATTGTAAAAAGCTCAGAGTATCCTGCAGGTTATTCATTGCGTTTCCCAATAGTTAAAAGCATTAGGACAGATAAGGGTGTAGAAGATATTGATACAATAGAAAGATTAGAATCTATGTATAAAGGTTAATTCTAATCTTTTTTTAGTTTAATCTTATTTTTTTTATTTTTCTTATTTTTTTATTTTATTTTATTATTCATTTATTTCCAACTTTTCATATGGGAAATAATTGTAATTATGCTTTTTAATTTCATTTAGGACTTTTTCTCTATCTTCAGGGTGTTCCTTAAGGTATTTTACAATAAAGCTGGTTTGTGAATTGGTTCTAATTTTTAGATATTTAATATATTTCTTATTATTTGTAACTTTGAACATAGAATCTATGTCATCTATTACTTTTAAACGTCCCAATATGCTGAATTCATAGGAATTTTCCTGTCTGGATATTGATCCAGTCCTCTGTAATCTATAGTATGTAGCTTCCTCTTTCTTATCAACCAAATAAAATTCAAAATCAAATTTTGGATATAATCTTGAATAGTAGGATATGTCCACTCCATTTCTTAGCTCTGTATTGAATTGGACTGATTTTGCAGCATAAGTAGGTACGGATTTTGCAGTGGTTATCACGCTTAATGACTGAAAAGAAACAGGGGCACCTTTTATCACTCCAGATTCTGTTGTGGAGAATGGCAATAAGCGTGATTCCATTTCTTCACCAGTTTCTTCATTTATGTCTACAAAATTACTCATGACTACCCTATTTGGTCTTGAATGTTCATAAAGTGATTTCAAATAATTAGGGCTAATGAAATCATCATCGTCTATGAATCCGGTATACTGCTTATTGACAATTTTTAATGCAATATTTCTTGCATTGGAGACTCCAGGAGTTTTAGTATGTACAATAATTACATTCATATCCTTGTTTTTCTCTGTGAATTCTTTCAATATGTCTATGGTTGAATCAAGCTTTCCGTTGATTATAAAAATGATTTCATATTTGTCAAATTCCAAGGTTTGCTCTTGAAGGGAGTCCAATAGTGGTCTTATATGATTTTTGCCTTTGTATGTTGGAATAATAATGCTTATGCCCTCTTCAAACTCTTCGTTGAATTTGATGTTTTCTATTTCCTTTTTAAGCTTTTTATTTTCTTTTTTTAATTTAGCGTTTTCATTTTTATAATGATTAAACTGGCTGCTATTGGATAAAATCATATTCTTTAAAGACATTTAAGTTCCTACCTAATTCACATTTTATTATTTATTAGTTTTGCTTTGTTAATATAAATAATTTTTTTAATATTGTTTTTTGTGTTTTGATGAGAAATCTCTAATCTTGTCATGATTTTTTAAAGGTTTCATAAATTACATTTTTATTGGATTGTTCTAAATAAAAAGCAATTTTAGTTGTTTATTAGTATATTATAGTAATATTTGTTTCTCAATACTGATTTTAAGTTATATTTATAAGTTATTAGTTAAATATATTGATTTAATCAAGTTTTACAAATAGATATGGTTGTGATATTATTCAAATTACAGATGAGAAAATATTTAAGCTTGCATTGATTACATCTCTTGTGGGAATTATTGGGATGCTTGCTTTTGCATCCTATATTGAACCTAAGGAAATCCAGATAAAGGACATCACAAGAAATAATATCGGTGAGGCTGTAGCTGTCACGGGAGTGGTTGAATCAATAAAGGAATCCTCCAGTGGCAGTTCATGTTTTATAGAGCTGAATGATGGTTCAGGAAAGATAAATCTAATAGTTTTTGAATCGACTTTAGTTGAGCTTAATGAGGCAGGAAATGATTTAAATAGTTTTAAGAATCATAAGGTAAAAGTTATCGGAAGCATAACCGAATATAAGTCTTCAATGGAGTTGATTTTATCTAATTCAAATTCCATTAAACTGGTTTCCTAAGTTAATTTTTAATAAAATATTTAAACTTTATAAACAAAAATATATTTAGATTTAAAGTAATTCAAATTACTTTATTATGTAATTTAATTGATTTAATTATTTATTTTATAAAGGTCATAAAATGGTGGAAAAAAGATTATTTGGTACATTCGGTGTAAGGAGAACAGCAAATGATTTTTAACTCCGGAATTTGCTTCACGCCTGGCAGCAAGTTATGGATCTATTGTTCAAGGAACTGTAGCTATTGGAGGAGATACAAGGGCAAGCACTCATATGCTTAAATATGCAATCACCGCAGGTTTGCTTTCTTCAGGATGTGATGTTGTAGATTTAGGAATTCTTCCAACACCAGCTATTCAATATGCTGTAAGAAATTACTATGATGGAGGAATTATTGTAACCGCTTCTCACAATCCTCCAAAGTATAATGGTTTGAAATTTGTGGATGAGTTCGGTATAGGAACTCCAGACGATATGGAAATGGAAGTGGAAAAATTATACTTCGACAGTGAACCTAATAGGGCTTCTTGGGATAAGATTGGTGAACGATTCACTAATGACACTATAATTAATGAGTATATTGCTGAAACCTTAAAGAGAGTTGACACAGAGGCAATCAGAAATAGAAAGCTTAAGGTTGTAGTTGATTGTGGTTCCGGAGCAGGATGTTTCACTGCCCCATATATTCTTAAGGAATTAGGATGTGAAGTAACAACCATCAATTGTCAGGCTGATGGATTTTTCCCAGGAAGAGACCCAGAACCTATTGAACCAAATCTCCAAGACTTGATTATAACCGTTAAAAATTTAGGTGCAGACATTGGTCTTGCTCATGACGGTGATGCAGACAGGACCATTTGCATTGATGAGAAAGGAAACTTCATTTTAGGAGACAAGACCTTTGCACTTGTTGAAAAGCACATGTTAAAGGAAAATGGTGGAGGTATCATTGTCACTACTGTAGCTACTTCTCAAGCTATTTATGATATCGCAGAAGAGTTTGGCGGTGAAGTTATAGCTACTGCTGTTGGAGATTTGCTTGTTGCAAGAAAACTCAAGGATACTGATGGATTGTTCGGTGGAGAAGAAAACGGTGGTTTAATTTTCCCAGACTTTGTCTATGGAAGAGATGCAGCTATGACTGTAGCAAAGATTCTTGAAATTCTTGTAAAAGAGGATAAGCCATTGTCTGAACTTGTAGCAGAGCTTCCAGTTTATTATCAGGAAAAATTGAAAGTGGAATGTCCTGATGATTTAAAGCAAGAAGTTATGAACAAGATTGCAGATGAGATCAAGGAAACAACTGACTTTGAACTTGATACAACTGATGGTGTAAAAATCCTAAAAGAAGATGGTTGGGTAATTATCAGACCTTCAGGTACTGAACCAATCTTCAGATGTTTTGCTGAATCTGACTCTCAAGAAAAAGCTAATGAAATGGCTAGTTGGGGAATCGGTTTGGTGGAAAAATACAAAAATTAATTAAAAATTTATTTTAAGCTATTGATTAGAGATTAATTTTAATTATTCTCTAATATTTGATATTTTTGAGAGTATGGTTCCAAATAACAATAAATCAAAGTTAATACTTATTTTAGTGATTATCTTAGCGATAGCTATT
>CAJOMK010000001.1 GCA_905235495.1 uncultured Methanobrevibacter sp. | reverse complement strand
ATAAGGGTTTTATCAATGGAATTGCATCTCATAGCTTGGATTTGGATGATGGTCATAGATTTGCACAATTGCATCCTGGATCAGTAGTGTTTTCAACAATTTTGGCTATGGTCTCAGATGATAATTTGGGATTGGATATAAGTGCAGAAGAGTTTTTTGAAAGTGTTATTATTGGCTACGAAGTAGCTATTGCACTTGGAATGCTTGTCAATCCTAATCACAGAAATCAAGGATTTCATAGCACTGGTACAGTAGGTTCAATTGCAAGTGGAGCAGTTGCTTCAAAGCTTTTGAAATTAAGCCAGGAAAAGACAGAACATTGTTTAGGTTTATGTGCTACCCAATCATCTGGGCTTCTTGAAGCAGATCATGCAGGTACAATGGGGAAATCCATACATGTTGGAAATGCAGTTTACAATGCTATCTTATCAGCATTCTTGGCTAAAAATGGATTCACAGGTGGTGAATCATTGATTGATGGAAAAGAGGGATTCATAAAAGCCATGGCTTGTGACTTATATGAAAAGCATTGTGATGATGATGAATTATCTCATTTCATTGATATAAATTTAAACAGATTCCATATAATCAATGTCTATCTGAAGAAATATCCATTTTGTAGGCATATTCATTCAGCTATTGACTCTACATTAAATCTGAAGGAGGAAATGGGTGATTTGGATATGAATTTTGATGATATTGATTCAATTGAGATAGAAACATATAATGTGGCAAGTGAACATGATAATTACAATCCTAAGAATGAGCAGGATTTAAAGCAATCCTTGCCTTATGCAGTAGCTATTGCATTGTTTTGTGATGATTTAAGTTTGGATACAATTGATGAATTGATTGATAATGGTCTTTTTGATGAAGATTCAAAGGAAGAGGAAATCTTAAGAATCAAATCCCTTGCAAATAAGATTAAGATTTCAAGCAACGATGAATTAGATAAATTGACTCCTGAAAAAAGACCATCTAAAGTAATAATTGAGTTTGATGATGGTTTTTCCAAGGAGAACACCACATTTTATCCATTGGGAGAAGCGGAAAATCCTTTGATGGAAGAGGATATTTTAGAAAAATTCAGGCTTTTAAATCCTAAGTTTAATATGAATAAGTTACAAATAATAAAACATATGGAAGATTATTCAATTAGTGAAGTCTTTGAAGAATTAGGTTTATAAAATTTATATTATTTGATTTTGATATTTTAAATTATGATATTTTAATATTGATATTTTGATTATTGATTTTTTATTGAAAGTGATTTTTATGATGGATGAAACTAAAAAATCATTAGCTAAATTAGGAATAAATGAATTGCATGATGATTACATATCAGATAAGCGATTTGAAGATGGAGGGCAATACAGATTTGAAGTTCCGGGAATACAAGGTCCTTCCGCACTTGAATCTCTTTTAAATGCATGTGATGATTATAATCTAACTATTCACAGAGCCACTCAAACCAAAGGAATCATGTTTTTATTAGATGATGAAATCAGTGAAATGGTTGATTTGGCTAAGAGTACAAATATTCAATTGTTCTTGGCAGTTGGTCCAAGGGCTCCTTATGATACAAGTGCTACAGTTCAAACAGAAGAGGGAAAACGTATAGGATACAGATTAAGAGGATACAATAATCTTGTTTATGCTATTGAAGATGTTAAAAGAGCTGTAGAATTGGGAGTTCGTGGCATATTGCTATATGATGAAGGATTGCTTTATGCACTGGCTAAAATGAGAGATGCGGGTGAATTGCCAAAAGACCTTAAATTCAAGGTATCTGCTCATGCAGGCTGTTCAAATCCTGCTTCAGCTAAATTGTTTGAATCAATAGGATTAAACTCACTTAATCCAGTAAGGGACCTTCAGATTCCAATGTTGGCTTCTCTACGTGATGCAATAGACATTCCTATAGATATCCATACTGAAAATCCAAAGTCAACAGGAGGTTTCATACGTCATTATGAAGTTCCTGAAATGATTAGGGTTGCAAGCCCAGTCTATTTGAAGACTGGTGGATCTGTTGCAAAGCATCACAGTTGGGACACAACTGAAAAAGAGGCTCGCAAAAGAGCAAAACAAGTTGCATTGATTAGAGATTTAATTGAAAGGCATTATCCTGAAGCTATAATGAGTAGATTATAAAAAATTATAATTTTTTCGTTTTTTCAAATTAGAATTATTGTTGATACTATGGATTTGATTGAAAAAGTTCAAAATGCAGTTGTGAGTGCAGGCAATTCATATAGTGAAGATAGATTGATTGCATATGAAAATGCCTTGAAATTGGAAAAGGAACTTGATAATGAAAATGCAGTTTGGGCTTTGGAACAGATGATTGAAAACTTTAAGGTAGCTAAAGAAAATAAGCTTCCATTATGTGATGATACTGGAATTCCACATGTTCTAATCGAAATTGGCAAGAATAGGGAAATTCCTAAAAACTTTTTCAATGACATCAATGAAGGCATTGCTCAAGGACTGGATAAATTTCCTGGAAGGCCAATGGCAGTTAAAGGAAATGATATAGAACGTATTGAGCAATCACAAGGTCTTTACAATGAATCCAATATGATGAAGCCTGCTTCATTTTTAATAGAGCAAAAAGATGAATCCACTTGTGGAAGAATTATTGGAGTGGATGACGATAAAATAAAGGTCACTGTTCTATTAGAAGGTGGAGGTCCTGAAATAAGGGCAAAGACCTATAGGGTTTTCCATAAAAGAGATTCAAATATAGTTTTTTCTGAAGCTTTGGATTGGTTAAAGGAATCTTTGGCTATGTTAGGTTGCACACCTTCAATTCCAGCTATTGGGGTTGGAAGAACCCACTTCGAGGCAAATGCATTGATATTGAGAGCTATGGCTCATGGTAATCTGAACAATCAGTCTGAAATAGAGAAATACATTACAGAGGAGTTAAACAAGACAAACATAGGTCCTTTAGGGCTTGGTGGAAAAACAACTGTACTTGGCTCTTTTGTAAATATAGGCTCTCAAAGGGCAAGTGGAGTAAGAATAGTGGCAACAAGACCTGCATGTTTTGTAGAGCCAAGAGTTTCAAGCTTTGAATTCTAGTTATATTAGTTAAAAAAAATATAATTATATATTAGAAAAAATGATATTATATTGAGATTAATTAAGATTAATAATACTAATTTATTAATTGAGATTAATTAAGATTAATAATACTAATTTATTAATTGAGATTAATTAAGATTAATAATACTAATTTATTAATTGAGATAAATTAGATTAATTATATTAATTGAGATTAATTTAAATTATTTAAGATTATTTAAGATTATTTATTTAACTTATAAATTATTTTATTATTAGGAGAATATTATGAATGATAATCTGAAACCTACTAAAAATGGTTTTAAATTTCCTGAACACAGCATTAAAACTAAGATTACTGATGTAAAACCTAATGAATTGGTTACCAGAGGTTATAATCAGGAAGATTTGATTACAAATCTTAGTTTTGCTGAAATGGTATTTTTAATTCTTAGGGAAAGGTTACCTGATGAGAGGGAATCCAAGATGTTTAATCACATATTGGTTTCATTCTGTGATCATGGGGTTACTCCTCCAAGCACTCAGTCTGCAAGATTGATTGCTTCTTCAGGAGCAAATATCAACAATGCTGTTGCAGGTGGTTTATTGTCCTTTGGTAAAAACCATGCAGGAGCAATTGAAAAGGCAATGGAATTGTTCCAGAAGTCCATAAGTTCATTGAATCTTGAAGAGACTGATGATAAGGATATTAATAATAAAATAGCAAGAAAAGCTATTGAAATTGTAGATAAATATGAGTCAGAATCTGAAAGAATTCCCGGTTATGGTCATAGGTATCATTATAAGGACCCTCGTGCAGTTAGGCTATTGGATTTGGCAATATTGGAATCTTCTATTGGTCCACATACAAAATTGGCCCTTGTCATCGAAAGCATTTTATCTGAAAGAAAAGGAATCTGCTTGAATGTTGATGGTGCAAATGCAGGGTTACTTTCCGATTTGGGCTTTGACAGCTCTTTAGGTTTAGGAATTTTTATGATTGGAAGACTTCCTGGACTAGTAGCTCATGCACATGAGGAAATTGAAGAGGAAGAGAAATTCAGACGTTTCTGTGATTTGGAAAATATTGTTTATGAAGGTTTTAAAAATAAGAATATTGATGAATAGATATTTTTGAATGATAATTTAATAATAATTTAATAATAATTGAATGATAATTGTAATTAAATGAATTAAATGATGATTAATCTTTTTATTATATAATGGAGAAATTAAAATGGAATTTTTTGATGTAATTGAAAAAAGATACAGTATGAGAGGCTTTGAGGATAAGGAAGTTGAGCAAGAGAAATTGGATAAGATATTGAAAGCTGCTCAGCTTGCTCCAACAGGTGTTAACTTCCAGCCTTTTAAGGTAATTGTAATTGATACTAAAAAATATAAAGAAGAATTAAAGGGAATTTACAGCCCTGACTGGTTTACACAAGTACCAATCGTTCTTTGTGTAGTTGCTTCAAAGGAAAGGGCATGGACTAGAAAATATGATAACAAGAACATTGCAGACATTGATGCAACCATTGTAATGACCCATATGATTCTTGCAGCTGAAGATGTAGGATTGAACACTTGTTTCATTGCAGCATTCAAACCGGATAAGGCAAGAGAATTCCTTGATTTAGATGATGAATGGGAACCTGTATTATTCACTCCTTTAGGATATGGAAATGCAAATCCAAGAGACACTCCTAGAAAAGCTATTGAAGAATTAGTCATTTACAAATAATAATTATTATTTGATGCATTTATATAACTGCTGATAAAAAAATTTAAGTTGATATTTATGAGAATTACAAAAAAGCCAATTATTCTACTAGCTTTTTCAGTTATCCTAATGGTTTTAGGATTATGGAATTATTATGATGCAAACCCAGTAACTTACGATGTCATAGCTTCAAGTGTTGTGATTATTGTAGTTGGATGGACACTAGCAATGTCTGTTTTTGAACCTCGCTGGACTAAAGCAGCTATTCATTGATGGGTTAATCTTTGTTTTGGTAGGTATCACTTTCCTCTTAATGCCATATAATCTTATTTTCATTTTATTTGGTATTATTTTGCTTGTAATTGCAATTGCAGTATATATGGGAAAATTACCTAAATCTTTCTTAAGATTATTCCATAAATAATTAAAATTTTTATTTATTTTTTACTTTTTTTATCTAATTCTTTTTAATTATTTTTTAATATTTTTCTAATTAATTTTTTTACTTTTTTTATCTAATTCTTTTTAATTATTTTTTTAATTTTTTTAATTTTTTTCAACTATTTTTTTTTTAAAATTTTTTATTACTTTTTAAAATATCTGATTGTTTTTATTTTTTTATATTTTTCCCTACAATTTTCTTTTCATGAAATTTCAAGTTTTTTTCATGAAAGCTATTTTTTTATTTTTTTATACCTTTATTTTAATATGTTTATTTAGATTTTTAATATTTCTAATCAGTTTAATTTTTTTTAAGATTTTTTTTTCAATTTTCTCTATTTCATTGAAATCTGATTCAATTTTTTTAAAAAAACTTAAATTTATAATATCGTTATAATTTCCTGCATATATTATAATATTCCACTATTTTAATAAAATATATATATTAACAAAAATAGATATTAATATACCATGGTGATTTATTATGGCAGGGATATCAGAAGCTATTACCCAAATAAAAAAAGCTGAAAGCGATGCTGATTCCTTAGTAGAACAATCAACAGTCGATGCGAAAGCAATGATTGATGAGGCTACTGTTAAAGCTAATGAAATGATTGAACTTGCTAAGAATGAAGCTAGCGAAGAAGCTCAATCTACTGTTTTTAATGCAGAAGAAAATGCAAAGAAAGAAGCTGAATCTATTGCTTCCCAAGCAGAAAAAGATGTTGCTAACATCAA
Source organism: uncultured Methanobrevibacter sp. (assembly GCA_905235495.1). Classification (GTDB taxonomy): domain Archaea; phylum Methanobacteriota; class Methanobacteria; order Methanobacteriales; family Methanobacteriaceae; genus Methanobrevibacter. The sequence goes on along the minus strand of CAJOMK010000001.1, from coordinate 21,782 downwards.
AAATGCTGCTAAAGGCAATATAGATGAAGCTGCTTCAATTATTGTTAAAAATATTTTATAGTGTGAGATAATGTTTAGAACTGCGAGAATGCGTAAGCTTAATGTTATAACTTTGGACAAATACGCTGGTCCTACAGTCAGTGCACTTCACGACGAGGGTGTTGTCCAAATAAATGATATTTCTGAACGTATTCAGCAAGATCCTAAGCTATCAGAACTTTTGAAACCTTCAAAAGTTACACCCCACACTGGTAAGATCTCTTCACTTCTTATGAAGACAAGTGCAATTTCCGATTTACTGGGAGATGCATTGTCTGAAGGGCAGGGTATGAAAGACATGCTAATGTCATTCATCAGTCCGGACATTCCAGTTCCTAAAGAAGTCGAAGATGTTGATACTGAAAGCTTGATAGCTTATGCAGAATCAACATTAAACCAGGTGGAAGGTGAAACAAAAGGTATTGAAAATAAGTTAGCCGCACTAGACAGTGAAGAGAGTAAACTTGAATCAAATAAAGTTTTAGCCAATAAGCTAAAATCTTTAGATATGGATTTAGGTCTGTTAAGTGATTCTAAGTACACTTCTACCATTGTTGGTAGGATCAGTGCTGAGTCAGCTCAGAAATTCAAAGATGAATACAGTAAGATTACAGATGATCTCTTCTACGAATTAGTTCCAGACGAAGAAAAAGAATATTTTATCATGGTGGTCGTCGTTGCTAATGAGTTTAAGGATGATATCTATACCTTACTGAGGAAAAATGAATTCGAGAAGTTTGAAACTGAAGGTTTAGAAGGAAGACCAGATAGTCTTATTTCCTCTTCTGAATCAAGACTCCAAGCTATCGAAAGTGAAAGATCCCAAGCTAAAGCTGAATTGAAAGTTGTAGCAGAAAAATGGGATGATGAAGTTCTTGCTTTAAAAGAACAATTAGAAAACGAAAAAGATAAAAATGAGGTTTTCGCTGGTTTTGCAGAAACTGATAAAACTTATGTCTTCGAAGCATGGGTACCTGAAAAAGATATAGAAAAAGCTCAAGCTATTATTGAGACTGCAACTGATGGTCATGCTATCATGGAAGTTGAAGAAGTTCCAGATAATGCAGAAGACGTTCCTGTTTTACAGCAAAACTGTACATATGCTAAACCTTATGAATTATTAGTTGGAATGTATGCCCCATTGAAATACAATGAAATTGACCCTACATTATTTGTAGCTATTACATATCCTTTCTTCTTCGGGTTCTGTTTAACCGATGCAGGATATGGTCTTTTAGTTGCAATCATAGGATTCATCCTCTACAGAGGAATGGGTAAAATCAACAAAACCATGCATGATGGTGGATTAATCATTCTTGCAAGTGGTTTGTGGTCTATTATATTAGGTCTTGTAACCAATGGTTTACTCGGGGACTTTTGGACTAGAATATTAGGTTTTGGTCCTGCTCTTCCTACAGTTATTGATTCAATCAATGCATTTAAATATCCAGCTACTATCTTGGTTATTGCTATTGTAATCGGTGTAATCTATACCAACATAGGTTTCATCTTAGGTGCAATCGACAACTTAAGATATGGTGAGAAGAAAGAAGCAATCGGTTCCCAAATTGTTTGGTTCGTATTTGAATTCGGTATTATTTTACTCGCATTAGGATTCTTGTTCCCAGCAATCAGAATGATTGGAATGGGATTAGGTGCAGTACTTATCGTTGCTGCTCTTGGTATGCTCATATGGGCTAATGGTGCTTATGGACTTATGGACGTATTCGGTTTCATGGGAGATGTATTATCATACGCTCGTCTCTTAGCTCTTTGTTTAGCTACAGGTGGTATTGCGATGACTGTAAACATCTTAACCAATATGGTAAACGATATGATTCCAGTTATAGGTATTGTTTTAGCTGTCATCATCTTTATTGGTGGACATATTGCAAACTTCCTTTTCCAAGTATTAGGTGCTGGTGTTAACGCTTTGCGTCTTAACTATGTAGAGTTCTTCTCTCAATTCTATATGAGTGGAAAACATTCATTCGAAGCTTTTAAAGCGAAAAGACAATTTACAAAAATCAAAAAATAATCAAAATTTAAATTTATAGTTTTATAATTCAATACTTAAAATGAAATTATTGGAAATGTGATTTTATATTTAAGGAAAATTATGAAAAATTCATAATTTAAAAAATTAAGAACTTTATGCTTATAACTTGTCAAATAAGACAATTTTTATAAAATGATGTTCTTTTAACAAGAACTTTACGTTCTATTTCAAAATATAGTAAGTATATTTGAAGATTTATTATAACAAATTAATTTAAGGAGATATATTATATGGTAGATATTGCTTTAGGTACTGCTTTAGCAGCTATAGGTGCTGGTGTAGCAATTGGTTTTGCTGGTTTAGGTTCTGGTTTAGGACAAGGTATGGCAGCAGCTGGATCTGTTGGCGCTGTAGCAGAAGATAACGACATGTTTGCAAGAGGTATTATTTTCTCTGCATTACCAGAAACTCAGGCTATTTATGGATTCTTGATTGCTATTTTATTACTTGTATTCTCAGGATTATTAGGTGGAGGATCAGGATTATCTGATACTGCAGGTATTGTAGCTATAGGTGTAGGTGCATCTATTGGATTTGCAGGTTTAGGTTCCGGTATGGGACAAGGTATGGCAGCAGCTTCCTCTGTTGGCGCTATCGTAGAAGATAACGACATGTTTGCAAGAGGTATTATTTTCTCTGCATTACCAGAAACTCAGGCTATTTACGGGTTCTTGATTGCTATCTTACTTATGGTATTCGGTGGAATATTAGGTTAAGGAGGTCAGTTGTATGAGCTCTGGAGCAGACAAAATTGTCTCTAACATAATGTCTGAAGCTCAAGCAAAAGTGGATGCAAATATTAGTGAAGCTCAAGCGAAAGTCGATGCTATTTTAGCTGATGGTGAAAAGAGGGTTGAAACTACTAAAGTTAAAATCTCAGATGATGTAGCAAAACAAGCAGACATGAGATATCAACAAATTATTTCTGAAGCTAAAATGAATGCTCGTAGGGCAGAATTAGGGGCAAAAGAAGAGATAATCGAAGAAGTTTTCAATAAAGCTACTGAAGATTTGACAAATATGGCAAATACCAATGACCCGGAATATGTGGATGCTTTAGTTGAAATGATTAAAGAGGCAGCTGTGGAAATTGGTGGTGGAGACTTAATCGTCTTATTAAAAGAAGAAGATATTTCTAAGGTTAAAGATAAATTAGAGACCATTGTAGGTTTAATTAAAGGTTTAATCAAACGTGAAAAACCTTCTGATCTTAATTCAATTGCTGCTGAAGTTTCTACTGAAACTGATGTTGAAACCACTTTAGAAATTGGTGAACCTATCAATACTATTGGTGGAGCTATATTAAGAACTAGAAATGGTGAAATTCAAGTTAATAACACTATTGAATCCAGAATGTTAAGATTTAAGAAATCATTACGTTCAGAAGTTGCAAAAACTTTATTTAAGTAGGAGAGATGAATTATGGCTGATGGAATTGCTACAATAATAAGTTCCTTAGGACTTTCTAATGAGGCATTTTTAGCAATCGTTCTTTTAGCATTTGTAGTTATTGGTTCAATTGTTGTAATTGTTGCAACTCGTCCAATATTAGACATTTATCCATATCTTCATCCTAATGCAAGAGTAAGAGCAAGAAAAGGAAGATTATTTGATGAAAAACAAATTTCTGAACTTGTTGAAGCAAACAACATTGATGAAATTTCCAATTATCTCAGAGGATTTCCTGACTATGCTGAATACTTAGATAATTACACACTTGATAAGGCATTAGATATTCAACTTGGTGAAACTTACGATTTAGTTTCAAGAATGGCTCCTAAAGAAGTGCAAACTTCATTTAAGGTAATGGCTAAAAAATCTGACATTACTAATATTAAAAGCTTATTAACTGCTAAAGAAGCAGGATTAGGCAAAGAAGCTACTGATGAACTTTTAATTCCTACAGGTTCTTTATATGATGATTTACAACATTTATCAGATGTAGATACTGTAACTGATGTTATTGCAGGATTAGATGGAACCGAATATGCACCTATCTTAGAAGAAGTGCTTCCTGATTATGAAAAAACAGGTATGGTCCTTCCTTTAGAATCTGCTTTAGATAAATATTATTTAAGCAAATTGCTTGCTTCCTCAGAAACACCATCTGATGAAAACAAACAAATACTCTATTCATATGTTGGAAATCAAGTTGATGTAGCTAATATTAAATTAATATTAAGAGCAAAAGTTGATGGATTAGATTATGAGGCTATCAGTCCATACATGATTGATAGTGGATACCAATTAAGAGAATGGAAGCTTAAAGATCTTATGGAAGCGGAAGATGTAACTGGAGTTATTTCCTCTTTAGAAGGAACCAAATACTCTGATGTACTTACTGATGTGCTTCCTGAATACAATGAGACTGGATCTGTTGCTCTCTTTGAAAAGGCTTTAGATAAGTTTTTAGTCGACTCTGCAAAATCCTATTCCATGAAAAAACCATTAGGTATTGGATCAATAATAGGATTCTTGTCTCAAAAAGAAGTTGAAGTCAGAAACTTAAAAATCATTGCAAGAGCTAAAAGAGAAGAAGACTTCCCAATATCTAAAATTAGGGAGATGTTAGTATGAGTGATGTCGCTATAATTGGAGATATCGATACTGTTACTGGTTTTAAACTTGGTGGAGTTAAAAAAGGTATTATTGTAAATAATGATGAAGAAGCTAAAAATGCTCTTGATGAGTTATTGAATGATGAAATTTCAATTATTATAATTACACAAAAGATAACTGATAACATAAGAGAACATATTAATAAACGTCTTGGTTCTGATGTGTTACCAATGGTTATTGAGATACCAGATAAATCTGGTTCATCTGAAGGCGGTGCTGATCAAATGGCAGCTCTTATTAAGAGAGTTATCGGGGTAGAGATGGTTAAATGATTAATGAAGGAAATATTATTAAAATTGCAGGTCCTGTTATCGTCGCAGATGGGATGAGAGGAACTCAAATGTATGAAGTGGTAAGAGTAGGTGAAGCTAAGCTTATTGGTGAGATTATTGAGCTTGAAGGCGACACCGCTACCATTCAGGTTTATGAAGAAACTGCTGGGGTAAAACCTGGTGAAAAAGTAGAAAGTACTGGAGGCCCATTATCTGTAGAACTTGGACCGGGTGTAATGGGTTCCATTTTTGATGGAATTCAAAGACCTTTAGAAGTCATCAAAGGTATTTCTGGTGATTACATTGCTAGAGGTATTGATGTAGACTCTATTGACAAAGAGAAAAAATGGACTTTCGAACCTATCGCTAAAGTAGGGGACAAAGTTGTTGGTGGAGATGTACTTGGACAAGTACAAGAAACATCTGCAGTATTACAAAAAATTATGGTTCCACCAATGATTGAAGGTACAATCAAATCAATTGCGGCTAAAGCAGAATACACAGTACTTGAAACTATTGCAGAAGTAGAAACTGATGATGGAATTAAGGAAATTCAAATGTTACAAAAATGGCCTGTACGTAAAGGTCGCCCATATAAAGAAAAATTGGACCCAGATATTCCACTTATTACTGGTCAAAGAGCACAAGATACTTTCTTTTGTTTAGCTAAAGGAGGAGCAGCAGCTATTCCTGGTCCTTTCGGTTCAGGTAAAACTGTTACCCAACAACAATTAGCTAAATGGGCAGACGCAGATATTGTGGTATATATTGGATGTGGAGAACGTGGAAACGAAATGACTGAAGTACTTACCGAGTTCCCATTCCTTACTGACCCTAAAACTGGAAACCCAATTATGGATAGGACTGTTCTTATTGCAAACACTTCTAACATGCCAGTAGCAGCTCGTGAGGCATGTGTATATACTGGTATTACTATTGCAGAATACTTCCGTGACCAAGGTTACGACGTAGCGCTCATGGCAGACTCAACTTCAAGATGGGCAGAAGCTATGAGGGAGATTTCAGGAAGATTGGAAGAAATGCCTGGGGAAGAAGGTTACCCAGCATACTTAGCATCCAGACTTGCACAGTTCTACGAAAGAGCTGGAAGAGTAATCACTCTTGGTCAAGATCCTAAAGAATCTTCAGTTACTGTAGTAGGTGCAGTATCACCTCCTGGTGGGGACTTATCTGAACCAGTTACTCAGAACACCTTACGTATTTGTAAAGTATTTTGGGCATTGGATGCATCTCTTGCAGATAAACGTCACTTCCCTTCCATTAACTGGTTACAAAGTTACTCTTTATACGTAGAAAGTATTACCAACTGGTGGCAAGAAAACGCTTCAGAAGAATGGAGAGAAAACAGGGATCAAGCTATGGTTCTCTTACAAAAAGAATCCGAACTTGAAGAAATCGTACAATTAGTAGGTCCTGATGCATTACCAGACTCTGAACAAGTTGTATTAGAAACCACCCGTATGTTAAGAGAAGACTTCTTGCAACAAAACGCATACGATGATGTAGACACATACTGTTCTCCATCTAAACAAGCAGCTATGTTAGCAACTATTCTTAAGTTCCACGAAGCAGCAAGTGTAGCTGTAGAACGTGGTGCAGATGTAAAAGAAATTGCAGCTTTAACTGTTAAAGAGGACATTGCTAGGATGAAATACATCCCAGAAGATGAATTTGAAGCAAGAATAAAAGAAATTCAAGAAAAAGTTGTAACACAATGTGCTGAGGTATAAAAATGAATGCTGATATTAAAACTAGAGAATATACAACAGTTTCTGAAGTTTCTGGTCCTTTGATGGTAGTAGAAGGTGTTGAAGGTGTAGCTTATAACGAAATTGTAGAAATTGAAGCTCCTACTGGTGAACACAGAAGAGGACAAGTATTAGAAGTAAAAGATGATGTTGCTGTTGTTCAAGTATTCGAAGGTACTACTGACTTAAACACCCTTAACACCAAAGTAAGATTTACTGGTGAAACTGCTAAAATCGGTGTTTCAAGAGATATGATGGGTCGTATCTTCGACGGTACTGGTACACCTATTGACGGTGGTCCAGAAATCATCCCAGATAAAGAATTAGATATTAACGGTAACCCAATGAACCCTGCATCAAGAGAATTCCCTGCAGAGTTTATCCAAACTGGTATTTCCACTATTGATGGAATGAATACTTTGGTAAGAGGTCAAAAATTACCTATCTTTTCAGGATCTGGTTTACCACACAACGATTTAGCTGCTCAAATTGCAAGACAAGCTAAAGTAGTAGGTTCTGATGACGAGTTCGCAGTAATTTTCGCTGCTATGGGTATTACTCACGAAGAAGCAAACTTCTTTATGAGAGACTTTGAAAGAACAGGTGCATTAGAAAAAGTAACTGTATTCATGAACTTAGCAGACGACCCTGCTATTGAAAGGATTCTTACTCCTAAAATGGCATTGACAACTGCTGAATACATGGCATTCGAACTTGGTATGCACGTATTGGTTATTCTTACTGACTTATCCAACTACTGTGAAGCATTAAGGGAAATTTCCGCAGCTAGGGACGAAGTACCTGGTCGTAGAGGTTACCCTGGTTACATGTACACTGACTTAGCTGGTATTTACGAACGTGCAGGACGTATTGCAGGTAAAGAAGGTTCAATTACTCAGATGCCTATCTTAGTTATGCCTCAAGACGATATTACTCACCCAATTCCTGACTTAACCGGATATATTACTGAAGGACAAATCGTACTCAGTAGGGATATCCACAGGAAAGGTATTTATCCACCTGTAGACGTACTTCCATCCTTATCTCGTTTGATGAGTGGTGGTATCGGTGACGATAAGACTCGTGATGACCACAGTGGTGTATCTGACCAACTTTATTCCGCTTACGCAGAAGGACGTAACTTAAGAGACTTAGTTGCAGTAGTAGGGGAAGATGCTCTTACTGAAAGAGACCAAAGCTTCTTAGCATTTGCTCAAGCTTTCGAAGATGAGTTTATTACTCAAGCTAAAGATGAAGACAGAAGTATTGTTGAAACTTTAGATCTTGGTTGGAAATTATTAACCATATTACCTAAGACCGAACTTAAAAGAGTAAAAGACGAATTTATTGAAAAATATTACCCAGAATAAGTCTAATGCCTAATTAGATTTAAAATTAATATTTTATTAAATTCGTCAGAATTTAAGTTTTATTAGGAATATTATCTTTAGGAGGATAGTATGGCAGAAGAAATACTTGATGGTATTAACCCAACCCGTATGGAGTTATTAGCTCTTAAAGATAGAGAAAAACTTGCAGTTAAAGGTCACAGTTTGTTAAAACAAAAGAGGGATGCTTTAATTAAAGAGTTCTTCGATATCTTAGACAGAGTTAAAGGTGCAAGGGAAAATGCGGAAACCAATTTATTCGAAGCATTCGAAGCACTTACTGAAGCTCAAATTACAATGGGTGATTTAGCTGTTCAAAAAGCAGCTTTATCTGTTAAAGAATCTGTTAAAGTAGATATTTCTTCAAGAAGTATTATGGGAGTTTCAGTACCTATCGCAGATATGGAAATGGAATCAAGAACTATAGTTGATAGAGGATACGGTTTTTCAGACACATCCATTCAATTAGATGAAGCAGCTAAAAAATTCGAAAATGCTTTGAGATATATCATTGAATTAGGAGAAATCGAAAAGACCATTTATCTTTTAGCTGATGAGATTGAAGCTACTAAACGTAGAGTAAACTCTCTTGAGCACATTATGATTCCTAGATTCCAAGCTACAATCAAGTCAATCAATATGAAACTTGAAGAAATGGAAAGGGAAAACTTCGTAAGAATGAAGATGATTAGATCTACTATCGAGAAAAACGAAGCAGAAGCTTTAGAAAAAGCTCAATTAGAAGCAGCTCAAAGTGAATAATTAAAATTTAGAATTTAAGCAATTCACATTTTACTGTTAAAATAGGATATGCTGAAATCTTTGAGGATTCCCTCAAATATGGCCAAAATATTTTATTTTGGTCTTATCTAAATTTTTTTATTATTCTTATATTTTTTATTTTTAGATTTTTTGTTATTTAACAATTTTAACAATTTAACTTATTTTACTTTTTACTTTTTTTATTAATTTTTACTTTTTTTATATTTTTTATTATTTTTTATCATTTTTAATATAGTTTCTTTTTTAATTTAAATCAATTAATTGAAAAAATTAAATAAAAAAGAAAAATTAAACTCCTTCGTCAGATTCTTCTTGAAGGGTAGCCATTGCATTACGGTCAGAAACTAATTTTACATAGGAAACAGATCCTATTGTTACTGTCAGCATTTGTATAAGTGTTGATGCGTAATCGTATATCAGCAGGAAATAGAATATGTAAAATGCTTCATTTACAATAAAACTAAGCTTGATCCATCTGATGTCCTTATATGCATAATTACATATTGTTATCTGTGTAACTGCAATAATTGGAATTAAGCCAACAAGACCTAAAGTGTTTATTGCCAAACCAACACTTATTGATAGAATTAGGAAAAATATTGCCCATCTGATTGAAAACTTATCCTTATAAACCATCGTGAGTCTGATGGTTGCAATTGCCATAATGACTGCACCAACTAGGGACTCAAAGAAAAATGAAGCGATTACCAATATTGCAGCATTGAAAATCTGGTATTTATATGCTCTCTTATCGTCATTCACAATCAAACTTGCTATGATAAAAAGTCCTGCAATCAGTGAAATGGCGTTTCCTATAAGTATATTCATAGGCAAACTCATTATGTCTATTGGTGTAATCATGATATTAGTTTTATTGTATAATAGTTAAATAGTTTATTAATTAATCGATTTATTAATTTTAAAATTTTTGATATTTTTTTAATATCTTTCAATTAATTTTTCTTTCATCATCCTATATTGATTGTTTTATTAATAATATTAATTAATATTAGTTAACTTTATATATAATGTTTAACAAACTATAATATATTGTATAGTCCCGTGGGGTAGTGGTAATCCTTCTAGGCTTTGGACCCGGAGACGGCGGTTCGACTCCGCTCGGGACTATCAATTTTTTGGAATATTTTTATAACACTGTTATATTTTTAATCGCTATTTTTATAATCTTCTGTAATAATGTTTAATCTTTTTAATCTTATTGTAATATCTTCTTTAATTTTTTTATAATCTTCTTTAATTTTCAAATAGTTTTAAAACAAGTTTTTTAATCAGTTTCTTTTCATCAGGATTTTTTAAGTAAAATTTAATAAGTTCTTTTTTAATATATATTATTGTATTTAATAGTATGGCTAAATGGTGAAATAATGAAAAGAGACCCAATTCATCAATTCTTAAGAAATCCTGATAATAAGGCAAAATTATTTATGGGCATTACAGGTGCTATGGTAATGACCACATTTCTAATTGTTATAGGTACTATAATCCTTATTTTAATATTGGTTGGAATTATACACTTTTAAATTTTTTATTTTTTCTTTTTTTTTTAATCAATATTCTCAAAAACTTTTTTTTCAGCTATTTTAACATCATCCATAGCTTTTTCCAAATCATTATCGCAGATGATGATTGTTACCAAAGGCTGATCTTTTTCTATTTTTACACCTTGATAAGGTACATCAAATACATTTGGTATATTCAAGTTTCCAATATTCAACTGTTTTCTTGCATAAATGATCTTTTTAATTGAATATGGTCCTGCATTTGGAATCTCAATAAGTTCCCCTTCACAAGCTTTGATATGAGCCTCCAAAAGATTTATGCCAAGTACATTTTCTACCAATTCGTATGTTCCTTGGAATCTTGGATTTATTTCAATGACTTTCAATTGTCCACTTTTATCCAAAACATAGTCAACACCATTTGAACCGACAAGTTTGAATTCCTTCATCAAATCTTCTGAAATATTTTTCATCTCTTCATTCAACTCATCAGCATCAAAATTAGTTTGAATACTATTAAACATTTTAAGACTATTTTTATCCAATGGCAAAATATTTCCAGAATATTCAAATGTGTCATTGCCTAAGTCATGTTCAGTAATCAATCTTGAGTTGATCAAATTTTTATGTTCATCATGACTTGACAATACTGAAGATGAAACATTAATTCCATCAATATATTCCTGAAGTACATAGTTTTCATATGAAATATTTTCGAGAATTTCATTACTGTTATTATTTTCACTTAAACTTTCATTATTTAGCAAGAAAATTCCTAACCCTCCACTTCCTTGAAGGGGTTTTAAAATTAATTGATTGTTGTCATGTTGTTGTAAAATTTCATTGAGTTCATATACATCAGTTGGTTGAAATGTAAGTGGAATGTCAAATTTATTTTTTATGCTATTGAAAAATTTAAATTTGTTTTCAACTTTTTCAGTTTTTTTATTTCCATAAATAATTTTTTTATACTTTTCAAATTTTCCACAAAAATCATTTGCATTTATTCCAGTGGTGAGTACAATCTTATCAATTTCATCTTCATCAATATCATTGATAGCATTTTTATGAGTCATTTCATCAAAGAGTTGAAGAAGTTTCATAGGTGAATAATTTTCTTCAAATCTTCCGCATGAGATTACGCTTTCCTGATTCAAAACATGTTTTTCTCTAAATGGCATCTTAAAGTCAACAGTCTTGAAATAGCTTACAGAAAATGTTTTATAATCCAAGTTCAATGCAGAATTAACCATAGGCCTTGTGTCAATTCCCATGATAAGTAAGTTTTTCATATTATCCATTCCTAAAAATATATGATATTGATTATTATAACTTTTCTATTGAGTTTCCTGTTCCCTTGCTTGGTCATAAACAGTTTTGATGGTGTCCATATCTACACTGGTATATATTTGTGTAGTGGAGAGACTTGAATGTCCAAGCAATTGCTGAATTACTCTGATGTCCACTCCATTTTTCAACAGGTGTGTTGCAAAGGAGTGTCTTAAGACATGGGGAGTTACTTTCTTTTTAATTCCAGCTTCTTTAGCATATTTCTTTATCATCATTTGAACATATCTTGGAGTCAATCTGTTCCCATTTTTATTTATGAAAATATATTCGCTGTCGTGCTTGTCGTTTTCAAGATAATCAAGCAAAAGCCCTTTTGTATGCTCATCAAAAAGAACAATTCTATCCTTGTCCCCTTTACCTCTGACTCTTATTGTCCTTTCGTCAAAATCAATATCCCTTTTCAATAATTTTACAAGTTCTGAAATACGAAGTCCAGTTGAGTAAAGCAATGTTAGAATTACTTTATCCCTTCTTTTTGATTTCTGTTTGAATGGAGTGTCATTCTCATTTATTGTGACTGCCTTAAGGAGATCTTTCACTTCCTTTTCATTCAATGATTTAGGCAATGATTTTGTCCTTTTTGGATTTTTAATGTCTTCTAAAAAATAGATGTTGTTGGATTCTAGGAATTTCTTGGAAACAACTGTAGTTAAGTAAATATAATTTTGAGTAAGGTATTTGTCCCTTTTCAAATCACGTATGTACTTTCTGAAACTAGCCAAGAATCTTTTTTCATCATATAGGTTTTCTTCCTTTTTCATATAGGTGATCAGATTGTGAATGATGGAGCTGTATGTTTTTATAGTGTTTTCTGAATAGTTTCTGATTTCAAGTTCAATCAAATAGTCTTCGAGCATGCTTTCAAAATCAAATACTTCCATTAAATGTTTCTTTTCTCCATTTTCATCAAGAACAGGCAGTTTAATTGGAGATTTTTGGATTGGTTCATTTGATAAGTTTAATTGCTCTGTAAAAAAATTCATATAAATTCCTTCTTTAGATATTGCCAAACCCATTAATCTAAATTTAGGATTATTAATTAATTTCTTATTAATTAGTTTCTTATTAATTATTTCATTATAATTAATTATTTTTCTTAATTTATTTTCATTTTAATTTATTTTCATCATCAATATTTTTAAATAATCCTTAATATTTACTTCGTTATACCTATATTATATATTTGGTTTTATTTAAATATTTTTAAATTTTTTATATTAAAAAAGGAATTTTTTAAGTGTTAGATTATTTAAATAGTTAGAATTATCAAAAATACAATTTAGTTTGTAAAAATAAAGAAAAAAAGAAAAAAAGAGAATAAAAGAAGAAAAAATAAAAAAAGAAAAGTAATAGAAATAAAAAATTATTTCTATTTTATTTGGAATTTATTTAATTCAAATAGCCGAATTTAGTTTAAAGTAACTAATCTGAGCTTGTCAGGTTTTTTAATTACTCGACTTGATTTGAAAGCTACTAAAGTTTTGATTCCTTTGGAGTATGCAATGTCAACTAATCTTTGGCTGATTACACCATCGAAAATAACGGTGTCTGCATCAGGGTTGTCATTTTTTAACTCATCATAAAGGGTTTCAACATCAGTTTCTTTTAAAAGGTTTAAAGAATCATCGTAGATTTCACTGTTTCCAGTTCCTTCTAAATCTTTTAACATGTTCTTTAATAATTTTATTCTACTATCTTGAATTCTGTCGCTTTGTCTGTCTCTACGGCCTCTGAAATTTCTGTCTTTTCCTCTACAATCGTTTATACCGTTTTTTCTATCGTTTCTGTCATTTCTATCAAACTTGTCTTTACGATAGGTTCTGCCGTTTTTGTTTCCGTGGAACTTGTCAGACTTGTTTAAGTTTTTTGCTCTTCTGTCATTGCCTTTACTGGGCCTGTTGATTTTATTTTTAGACATTTTTGATTGGGTGTCTAAATTGAAATCAATGTTGTTTATGACTTGTTCAGTAGGAGCTTTATCTCTTAAAGCAATTAATACTTCGTCTTTTTCAAGATCTTCGACCTCTTTGCCTCTTGGAGCTCTTGTAATGTAGTCAACATCTCCAACTTGCAAGAGTTCTTTTAAGATTAATTCTCCGCCACGGTCACCATCAACAAATGCAGTTACAGTTCGTTTTTTGGTTAATTCTGCAACGCTTAGAGGAATATTTACTCCTTCTACTGCGACAGTGTTTTTAATTCCGTATTTTAATAAATTTAAAACATCATTTCTTCCTTCAACAACGATAATTGCATCGGAAGTATGTACATTTGGACCTGCAGGAAGTCTTTCTGCTCCAAATTCAGAGATTTCATGGACTCTCATGGATTCTCTGATTTCTTCAATCATTTTCATGCTTTCAGGAGAGACAGTTTCCATCATGCCCATATAAATTTCTTTTGCACGATTAATAACTTGTTGTCTTTTCACAGCTCTTACATCTTCTACTCTAAGAACTTCAATAGAAGCCTCACAAGGACCTACACGGTTAATGGTTTCTAAGGATGCTGCAAGGATAGCAGTTTCAATTCTATCTAAACTAGATGGAATTACGATTTCTCCTTTTGAACGTCCACTATTTGAGTGAATGATAACTTGGATTCTTCCGATTCTTCCAGTTCTTTGAAGTTCTCTTAAGTCTAAGTCGTTACTTAAAAGACCTTCAGTTTGCCCGAAAACCGCACCTACTACATCAGGTTTTTCTACGATTCCGTTTGCATTGATTTGAGCGTGAATAAGATATTTAGTTGTAGTTAATTCTACACCTTTTCCCATAATAAGCCTCCTTTGAGCTTTGTAATAGGATAATTTAAGGCTAGTTTATCGTAGAATTGTTATCATAACTAATATCCATCATGATAATTTAAAACCTATGAATAATTCTTATTTTTTCAGTTTTAAACATTTATAATTAATAATACTTCATTTTTAATTTAATTAAAACTTATTTGATTAATGTAATGATTTAAAATTAATTATTCTAATTAAGATTTAGCATAATAACAATTTTTACTACTAGCTTAATTATAATTAATTTTAATTAATAAATTGTTAATTTACAATTGATTATAATTTTTAAATTATACTGTAATTTGTAATAATTTGATTAATTAATTTTAATAAATTAATTGATAAAAACAGATACTATTCTTTAGAATCATGAATATTGAATCGCTATTCTGCTCTAAATATTCTAAGATAATCTATTGAGTAAATTCATATAAAAAAAGATATTTTCTATTGATTAAAATTTAAAGAGAATTATTCAAATATCTACATATTTCTTTATTAGTTTGTCATATCTATTAATCGAAATTAACAAATTGAATTGTCTAAATCCTAAAATTAAATGATTATTTAATTTAGATTTATCTTCTGATTCCAATATTCAAATAATGTTTTGATTAAAATTCCTTGATTTTAATAGTGGTAAAAGTAGTTTAATATAAAGCTAATTCAAATAACTCGTGAATAATTGTTATTTTTATCTTATAATTAATGAATGTTCTTTATTTAAGTAAAAATTTATTCTGAATTTATTTTATGATAATTAGTTTAATTTAGTTAATAATAATTTATTTTCCTTTCACCTAAAGTCTTTAATTTTAATAATAATCTGTAATAATGTAATTAATAATGAATTAATTAATTTTTTCAATTAATTAATAATATAATAATATCATTTTTATATGATTTTAGTATCCATAATATAATATCTTTATCATAATATATAAATTATTTTATTTTTTATAAAATAGATATAACTTTTAGATATTTTTAGTTTTATAGAAAAGTTAGTTGGGGTTTTTTAGGGTTTGTTTGGGTTTCTAAAGTGATATGATTTTTTATTTTTTAGAAAATTTTATTAGATATCTTTTAGATAACTTAACATATATATCAAAAAATTTTATTCGATTATTTCATTTTAAAAGAGGTGTTAAATTGGCTAAAATCACTCCTAAAACTTTATTAAAAAAGTCATCTAAAGTGATTGACTTAGATGATGTTGATATTTCAAAATATAATTTTTCCATAGAAGATTTGGATAATAAAAAAAGCAAAAGTCATAATCTGTTGAAAAAGATCTTGGATTCAAGTTCAGCATGTCAGGTATCAGATGCCTATGCATCAGTATCTGGAAAATCTGGTGTAATTGCAGGATTGAAATCTATGAATGACAAAAAGGTCTATGGTAAGATATTCACTGCAAAATCCAATACTGATGATTGGGGAACTTCCTTGATGGCTATGGATAATGCAGAAGAAGGGGAAATCTTATTTATCTACACTTATGGTAAGTCTGCTTCAGTCTGGGGAGAATTGGCTTCAACCTGTGCAGATGAGAAAGGAATAGCTGGAACTGTCTTATACGGTTGGGCAAGGGATATGGATGCACTTGTAGATTTGGATTATCCTGTCTTTGCTCTTGACTATCTTCCAAATGCAGGAAAAGCATTAGGGCTTGGTGAAATCAATGTTGAATTGGAAATCAATGATGACATCATAAGGTCAGGAGACTTTGTATTTGGAGATCAAAATGGTGTAGTGGTGATTCCTAAGGAACTGTTCCATGAAACCATGGTGGCAACCTTTAATGTTAAGGTAAAGGAAAGTCATATCATAAAAGAATTGAAAAAAGGCAGATTATTGTCTGAAATTATTGGTTTGAATAGGTAATTGTTATTTTTTTACACCTATTCTTTTTTATTTTATTCTATTTGCTCTATTTTTTCATTATTTTTCTATTTTTATTTGGTCTAAAGTTTCCCCAATAGCTTCATTTATGACTAAACTGGCTAAACTATCATAAGGTGTTTCACTTTTATTTATCAAGACCAGTTTTGAACCGTTGAAGTAATTTATCAATCCTGCAGCAGGATAAACTACAAGTGATGTTCCTCCAATTATTAAAGTGTCTGCATTTGCTATGTAGTTGACTGATGAGTTCAATACATCATTGTTTAAAGGTTCTTCGTAAAGAACGACATCTGGCTTGATGATTCCTCCACATTCACATCTTGGAATTCCATCACTGTTTAGAATATAATTCAAATCATGTTCTTCGTGACAGAATTCGCAGTAGTTTCTATGAATGCTTCCATGAAGCTCTAGAACATTCTTGCTTCCTGCCTTCTGATGTAATCCATCAATATTTTGAGTAATCACTGCCTTCAGCTTTCCTGCCTTTTCAAGTTCTGCCAACTTCAAATGAGCTGGATTTGGCTTGGCGTCCTTAAAGACAAGGTTTTCCTTATAATAGCTAAAGAATTCTTCGGTATTGCTAAGGTAATAGCTATGTGAAACCAATTGTTCAGGACTTGCACCATATTTTTCAAGGCTTTTGAAGATTCCACTTTCAGATCTGAAATCAGGTATTCCGCTTTCTGTAGAAACTCCTGCTCCTCCAAAGAAGACTATATTGTCTGAGGAGTCTATAATCTCTTGCAATTCTTTTATTTTAGCCATATGATTATTTATTTCAGAACTTCAATAAATGATTTTCTTTTGCAAATCTTTATATATGAATGTGTACAATAATTGTTTAACTATTCACTGTATAATTTTTTCACATATTATTAAAAATTTTTATCACTATTTTGAAAGAATTTTAAATCTAATGATTTTTTTGTTTATTCTCAATAGTAACGAATATTTTTTATTCAATCAAAGAAATTTTGGCTTATAACAGTTCATTAGTTTTTTAGGTGTACTTAATCAATTGTTTTATTCATTAAGGACAAACTTTGAGTATTAATAAGTATTTTCATTAGGATTTTTTAGAAATCATTTTTAATAAGAAATTTTTTTATATATAAATGCATCGAAACATTTATATACTATAATGTTATTATATTATGTTGTACTACTGTTTATTTTAAGTTGATTTTTTATGAAATTTTTAGGAAATATTTCACACCTTGCTAATTCTGGAAAGCTCATTGTCAAAACCACCAAAACTCCACCCGCTGGAGCTTTCGTTTTTACAAATGATAAACAGAAAATAGGTAAGGTTTATTCTATTTTTGGCCCCGTAAAAAATCCATACATTTCTGTAAACATTTTTAGGTCAGTGAATAGGAGAGATCTTGAAAGCAGAAGTGGAGAAAAGTTATTTGTTTCTACTAAAAGTGAAATGGAAAAATTAAGCAAAAAAGGTAAAGGTAATAAGAATTCAAAATCCAGAAAGAATTTCAAATTCAATTCCAAAAATCCTAAAAATAGAAAATCCAATTCTAGAAAAAGAAGAAAACAATAGTAATAATCAAAAAGTTTATTCTCTATTTTTTAGGGAATAATAAATCAATAAAAATTTATTCTCTATTTGTTTTTTAGAGAAGAATAAATTAATTTTCAAATTTAATAGGAGAGATTAACACGAAAGAAGGATTATCTGAAGAAGTTCTTCAAAATTCCAAAAGAACTTCAAGAAGAAAACAAAATGATGACTCTGAAGCAGAACAAACTGTATGCCCTCAATGCGGATCTACAAATTTAATTGGAGATTACGAAAGAGCAGAAGTGGTTTGTGCTAACTGTGGATTAGTTATTGATGAAAACCTTGTAGATATGGGTCCTGAATGGAGAGCATTTGACCATGAACAAAGAGACAAACGTACAAGAGTAGGTGCTCCTATTACTTACACTATTCACGATAAAGGTTTAAGTACTATGATCGATTGGAGGAATAAAGATATCTATGGTAGAGATATTCCTGCAAGAAACAGAGCTCAATGGTACCGTTTAAGAAAATGGCAAAGAAAAATCAGAATTTCTGGTGCTACTGAACGTAACTTGGCTTTCGCATTAAGTGAATTAGACAGAGACTCTTCAAGATTAGGTCTTCCAAGAAGTGTAAGAGAATCTGCTTCCGTTGTTTACAGAAGTGCAGTTGAAAACAAGCTTATCCGTGGAAGAAGTATTGAAGGTGTAGTAGCGGCTTCCTTATACGCAGCTTGTAGAAGATGTAAAGTACCTCGTACTTTAGATGAAATTGCTGAAGTTTCAAGAGTAAGTAAAAAAGAAGTTGGAAGAACTTACAGATTCTTGACAAGAGAATTGAACATTAAGTTACCTCCTACATCTCCAGTAGACTATGTTCCAAGATTTGCAAGTGAACTTGGTTTGTCTGGTGAAGTACAATCCAAATCCATTGAAATTATTGAAAAGGCTATGGAAAAAGGATTAACTTCAGGTAGAGGTCCAACTGGTGTAGCTGCAGCTGCATTATACATTGCATCTGTTTTATTAGGTGAAAGAAAAACCCAAAGGGATGTTGCAGATGTTGCAGGTGTAACTGAAGTAACTATCCGCAACAGATACAAAGAACTTACTGAACAATTGGAAATGGGTGTAACCTTATAGGAACCCAATTCTTTTCTTTTTTTTACTTTTTGAGGGGGTGTCACAAACACGATTTCAATTTTAAAAATTGGACAAATAATAATTTTAATAAAAATATTTAAAAGTTTATTAATTATTTTAATTTATTTTTGACATAATTATATTTACTTTTGGTCAGAAATAATCGTGACACACCCCCCTTTTTTTATTTTTCAATTTTCATTTTTTTATATTTCCTTTTTTTATTTTTTACTTTTGGGTGTCCGCCAAAATTAGTTTTTGACAGCCTTGTTATTTTTTTTTTAAAATATGGTTACATCGAGTTTTAATCGGTGTATTATTTATTCTCGTTCACAGAAATTTTCTAAATCTTCTTTTGTATTTTCTATTTCTTGTGTAATGTTGTGTAATCTAATTAAATTGTATGCTAATACATCTAAGTATAGTCTTTCTTCTGTTCGTGTCATTCCAATGACTGCTTCTTTTTCTATTTGGAATTGTTCTTTTAATATTCCAAATGGTCCTTCAACGTTTGATCTTTTTGCGTATTCGTCTTTATATTCTTGTTTTTCCATTTTGTGGTTCATTGCTTTTTGCATTTTCTGAATCGTATTTTGTGATGGTTTTGTGTGTTTGTGAGCTTGAATAACATTTATTTCTTGCAGAACAGTGTTTACATGCTTCATAATTGTTGTAAATTCTTTTTATTTTGTCTGGTTTTTCAGGGTCTTTGTGTGGTTCGGCATATTTGCCAAAAAAGTGTAAGTAGTGTCCTTCTGAGCATTTGAAAGCATCTAATTCATAATCGTATTCGAAATTGTCTTTGTGGTAAGGGTTTTCATTTAATTTTCCTATTTTTTCCTTGGATTGTTTTCTAGTTGGTATTAATCCATCTATTTTTTTATCATCCAAGTAAGATAAGCTTATTTGGTTTAAATATATTGTATCATCACTTATGTATTTTGGTGTTGTTTTTATGTTCTGTATTGCTCTTTCTGCGATTGGAGGTAGTTCATAATGGTCTGTAGGGTTTTGTGTAACATTTATTGCACAGATTAATTTGGTGTCGTAATCGACTGCAGATTGGGATGTTGTAGCTAATCATGAAGTTTCCTTTCTTTCATTTCATAAATCTAGCTTCTATGTTGTTTACTGGTATTTTGTCTTGTCCTGTGAATGTGAATTGTGTTTTAATGTCATATAATAGTTCTATTTTCTCTTTAACATTCATCTCTTTGTTTTCTAATATTTTTTGTGTAGGTTTATGAAGTTTATCAAGTTTTTCAGGACTAATTGGGAGTCCATTGAAGTAATCAAGCAATATTTGTGTTTTTTTTTTTGCTGATGACATTGTTGTTGGAATTGTATGCTTTTTTGATGGTTCCATCAATGGCAACGTGGTTAAAATCAGTTAATTTTAGATCTGAAGCCTTTTTTTTAAGGTCATTTGAACTAATACTTCAAAGTAACAATCGTATTCTCTTCTGTATATTTGAACTGAGCGTTTGGATGGCCTAATATCATCAGAAACAAAGCGATAAATCTCATGGTACTTTGCCATGTTTGCAATGTATTTAGCACTTTCTAAATGTTTGATTTTAGCATAAACAAGCAATTTTAAAATGGAATCAATAGGCAATGACTCCCTTCCTTTCTTCTTTTTTGATTCTTTGATGTTTAACATTGGATAAACTTCTTCGATAAAATCAACGACAAAACGAGAAATATGATCTTTGGAATGTTACAATCTAATGTCACAATACTCAATTTACTCTGATTCTTATCAATTTTTCTTTTAACCATAAAAAACAACTCCAAAAGCAGTAATAATTAATATTAACTATATAAAACAAAGCATATAAACTTAACTATTTAAAATTAGTTAAAATCCAATTTAAAAAAATTAGCAATATCATAAATAAAAATTAGAATAAATAATATAGATATATTAAAATTAAAGTAAAATAAAATTGAATTAGATAAAAATAAGAAAAAATAAGGCCAAAAATTTTTTCATAAAAATACAAAAACTAATTTTGGTGAACACTCTTTTTTACATTCTTATTTTTTATTTTTATTTACTCTATTATCCTTTAAAGTAAGTACTTACTTGTTGAAAAGTATTTATATGATAATTGACTAATATAAACATTAGTAAGCTGTTTAATTGATGTATTATTTTAAAATAAATTTTTAAAATAGATTCACTAAATTAAACTGACCTTACAAATGCAATAAAGCATTTAAAAAATTGTAGAATTCATAGTTTTTTTTTATTAAAATTTATATTTTGATTTGAAGGGTCGATTGGTGTCTTCTTAAAAAAAAATATTTTTTTTAATAAGAGACTTCATAACTCTTTTTAAATTCTTTACAAACTTAATAAAATTTTGTAACTTGTGTAAAAAATCTTCATATAAATTTTAATAGAATATAGATCTTTGAGAAAGGTGTATTATATGAAGTTAAATTTAAAATTAGTTGCTATATGCCTAATCTTCATTTATGCTTTGTCTCCTGTATCTTCTGCTATGGTGAATGCTACTGATTTTGATGATGTTAGTGTTGAGAAAAACAATACAACTGTTGATGAGATTGATGTTGGAAAGGATACATCTGAAAGCAGTGATAAAGAAATCCC